>DASUFX010000769.1:0-6067 GCA_036274355.1 Kofleriaceae bacterium
CAGGAGCGTCCCCACCGCTCGTCAAGACCGCGATGCGTTTCATGGGCCCGATGCTACAGTCGGCGAATGGTCCGAGTCGAACGATCAGGCCCGGTGACCACTGTCATCCTCGATCGTGCGGCGGCCAAGAATGCCGTCGACCGCGACACCGCGCAGGCACTCGCCGATGCGTTTCGCAACTTCGACGCCGATTCGTCGGCCCGCGTCGGTGTCCTCTGGGGTGACCACGGTACGTTTTGCGCGGGCGCCGATCTCAAGGCGCTCGCCGCCGGTACACCGAATCGCGTCGCGCCCGACGGCGACGGCCCGATGGGTCCGACCCGCATGCTGCTCGGCAAGCCGGTGATCGCGGCCATTTCGGGCCACGCGGTCGCGGGTGGGCTCGAGCTCGCGCTGTGGTGCGACCTGCGTGTTGCGGAAGACAACGCCACGCTCGGCGTGTTCTGCCGGCGCTTCGGAGTTCCTCTGATCGACGGCGGAACAATCCGCCTGCCGCGCTTGATCGGTTTGTCGCGCGCGCTAGACCTCATCCTCACTGGTCGCGCCGTGAAAGCAGATGAAGCGTTGATGATGGGGCTCGTCAATCGCGTCGTGCCGCCGGGCCAGGCCCGTGCTGCCGCCGAGCAGCTCGCACACGAGCTCGCGGAGCTGCCGCAAGCGGCGATGCGCGGCGATCGCATGAGTGCCTATCTGCAACACGATCTCGATCTCGAGGCCGCGCTGCAAAAGGAGCTCGAGCTCGGCTCGCGCGCGCTCGGCGAAGCGGTCCAAGGTGCAACCCGTTTCACCGGCGGCGCTGGCCGCCACGGAGGTCGCGAATGATCCGCGGGCTGTTCGCCGCATCGATCATCATCTTGCTCACGAGCTGTATCGTGAGACACCTCGTCAGCGGGCCACGGCTGACTGGCACGTGCCATGGCGCGTGCGATCACTACATCGAGTGCAAACCCGGCCACGAGGATCTCGATCGCCAGCGCTGCGAGACCGAGTGCCCGGGCGTGTTCAGCGATCGCGATTCGCTGATGGCGTATGAAAGCCTCTCCTGCAAGAACGCGGTCGAGTACGTCGACGGCACGCAGCCGAGGTCGGCGAACACGGCCCGTTAACGCCAGCGTCCGCGGATCAGCCATACGCGGCTGCGAACGTCGCCCAGCATCGCGCTGTTGACGACGGCGAGGCCGTTATCGCCGACCGCGAGCTTGCGCATGAGCCGGCCTTGCAGGCTCCCGTTGTCTCCGCCACCCGAGTCGCGACTGCCCGGGATCATCGTCGGCCGCGCGAACGTTACGCCGCCGTCGGCGGAAAACGCGAGCGCCAGGCCGCGCGGATGCTCGAGTGCCGGATAGAGCTCCCAGGTCACGATCACCCGCTCGCCATCGAGCGCGAGCGATGGAAAGGCGGCGCTCGTCGCGTCGTGCGGCGGTGGCGCGGAGATCTCGCGCGGCGCTTCGAACGTGCGTCCATGATCGACCGAGCGCATGTAGCGGATGTGCGAACGACCGAACGGTCCATCGCGCGACTCCGAGTGTACGAGGTGTAGCGTGCCGCGTACGTCGACGGCGATCTTCGGCGCGCCCGAATAACCGGCCGTTCGGCTGACGACGATGGCCGGCGTGAACGTTTCACCGCCATCGCTCGAGGTCGCGAGGTGAATGTCGGCGCGCGGGTCTTCGCCGATGGTCCACGCGAGGTAGATGACACCACCACCGGTCGCGAGCGCCGGTGCGCACGCCGGTCGGGTGCGGTTGATGACGATTGGCAGGGGCGGCGTGAAGTGAGAGCCGTCGTCCGCCGAGCGGGAAAACCACAGCGTGCCCTCGTAGTCGCTCCACGCTGCGTAGAGCGTGCCGCCGGTGTCGGCGATGAGATCGAGGCTGCCGTTGAGCAGGTGATCCGGCTCGATCCGCGCATTGCCATCACCATTGGGCGATTGGGACACGTTGATAGGCGTTTCGAACGTGCGGCCACCGTCGACCGAGCGCGCAAAATAGATCTCGCCGCCGTGGGAGCCGCCCGAGAACACCATCTCCTGCCACAGCACGAATACGCGCTTCGGATCGCGCGGTGAGATCACGAGGCGCGGCAGCCACGAGAACACGGTCGGCGTGCGCGAAACATTGACCGCGCGCCGCCGCCAGCCGCTCGGTTCGAAACGCTGGACGAGCACTTCCTTCGCGTCGTTGTCGACCCAGGCGATGTAGCCACCGCCGTGTGCGTCGAGGGCGACCGTCGGGTCATCGATGTAGTTGAAGACCGAATCGTTCTGCTTCCACGGCCCCTTCTGCCCGCCGCCGTGTGCGATCTCGATGGGTGGCGACCACTCGATCGGCTCCCGGATGACCGGCGCCGAGCATGCCGCCAGCACCAGCAACCAGGTCCTCATGGACTAGTTTACCGTCGAGAAATGGACGCAACCATTCGGTGCGTTTCATACGCAGTGCCCACCTGACACAGGTGGCTTTCGCAAAGCTAGAGGCAGACCGGCGGATCCGCGCAGACACCCATCTGACACAAGTGGGATTCGCATTCGTCGTTGCGCAGGCAGGTCATCCCGTTGCCTTTCTGAGCGATGCATGTCGTGCCGTCGCAATACGCGGCCTCGTAGCACGTGGTCCGGCACGGCATCGCGAGCGTCGGCAGCAGCGTGCATTGCATGCTGTTGCACTCGTAGAACATCGAGCATTGCGCGTCCGCAGTGCATGCATCGTCCTTCAGTGCGAACGCGACGCAGCTGCCGCCGTAACAGGTCGCGCCAACTTCTGCGCACGCGGTCGAGCACGGTTGACCGATGTGCGGCAGCTTCGTGCACCGTCCCGCCATCGTCGGTGTGAGCCCGGCGCAGTAGAGGCCGTACGCGCAGGGCTGGGCGGAGCACGCGGCGCCCTCGGGCAGCGGCTCCTTGCACGTGCTGTCGACGTCGCAGAACAGGCCGTCCGCACACAGCGCGGTGCACGCTTCGCCACGGCCGGGGAGCACTTGCGGTTCGGCGCACATGCCGGTGCAGCACGCCATCGTGCACGACGGCACCACGCAATTCTTCGATTCACACTCGGCGCTGAACGCGCAGGTGCCGCCGCTCGTGACGGTTCCGGTGAGCACGCCGTTGCAGACCGTGAGCTCGTCGCCGGTCTGGAGCGTCTGGTCGCACGACAGCGCGGCGTACGCGTCGAAACAGTCTTGCGCGACGTCCGAGTGGTACGCGACCTTGCCGTCGTCGATCGCGGCGTTCGTGCTCGGGTTCCCGACGGCCACGCGCTCGTAGAACGCCCGGCACTCGGTGGCGGAGGCGGCCACGCCGCAGCGCACGAAGTAGGCGCACCGCGCGTCGACGAGGGCGCTCGCGAAGTGGTCGTAATCGATGCCGGTGCTGCAGCCCGAAAGCAGCGCGATGATAGCGAGCCGGTGCATCGTCAGCATCGTACCGCAGCGCTAGTATGCGAGGGTGGCAGGCGAGCCCGAAGTCACGCTCGACGGGACGCTCGAACGGATCACGTATCGAGGCGAGGAGTACTACACCGTCGCGCGCTTCACGACCGACAAGGGCGAGCCGATCACGATCGTAGGCAAGCTCGTCGAGATCAACGAGGGCATGCCGATCACCGTGGTCGGGCAGTGGGTCGTCGACAAGAAGTACGGGCGGCAGTTCAAGGTGTCGTTCGCGCATCCGCGCACGCCGAAGACGGTGATCGGCATCGAGAAGTTCTTGGGCTCGGGATTGATTCACGGCATCGGGCCGAGCATTGCCAAACGCATCGTGGAGAAGTTCGGCAAGGAAACGCTCGAGGTCATCGAGAAGACGCCCACCCGATTGACCGAGGTCGTCGGCATCGGCACGCAGCGGGCGAAGCAGCTCGCCGACGCGGTGGCGGCACAGCGCCACGTGCAGGAAGTGATGGTGTTCCTGCAGGGCCACGGCGTGACGATGGCGCAGGCCGCGCGCATCGTGCGCAAGTACGGCAAGGACGCGATCAACGTCGTGCGCGCGAATCCGTACCGGCTCGCCACCGAAGTGTGGGGCATCGGGTTTCGCACCGCGGATTCGATCGCCGAGAAGCTCGGCATCGCGCGCGACGCCGACGAGCGCCTCGAGGCCGGGCTGCTGCACGCGCTCGAGACGAGCGTCGAGGACGGCCATCTACATCTACCCGACGACGAGTTGCTCGCCGCCGCTGCGGAGCTGTTGCAGATCGACGTCGCGAAGTTGCCGCCGCGACTCGGCGCGCTCGAGGCGAGCAAGAAGATCGTGCGCGAGGTGCTCGGCAACCGCGGCGCGTGTAGCGAGCTGCCCGAGCTGTATACCGCGGAGGTCGAGTCGGCGAACCTGCTCGCCGAGCTGGCGGCGTCGCCGGCGAAGAGCTTTCCGCTCGACGTCGGGGCTGCGATCCACGCATTCGAGTCGGTGACCGGTCTCGAGCTGGCGAACCAGCAACGCCAGGCCGTCGAGGCAGCGCTGCGCGATCGCTGCGTCGTGATCACGGGTGGTCCCGGCGTCGGCAAGACAACGATCGTGAAAGCGATCGTCCATCTCGCGCGGATCGGCCATCGGCGCGTCGCGCTCGCGGCACCGACGGGACGCGCGGCGAAGCGGCTCTCCGAGGCGACAGCGGCGGAGGCAATGACGATCCACCGGCTGCTCGAGTTCCAGCCGCACGAAGGCGGGTTTCAGCGCACGCGCGAGAATCCGCTCGATGCCGATGTGCTCGTCGTCGACGAGGCGTCGATGGTCGACGCGCTGCTGTTTCGCTCGGTGCTCGGCGCGCTGCGGCCAGGTGCGCAGCTCGTGCTTGTCGGCGACATCGATCAGTTGCCCTCGGTCGGCGCCGGCGCGGTGCTCGCGGACGTCATCGATTCGGGTGCGGCGACGGTGATCCGGCTGACCGAGATCTTCCGCCAGGCGGCGGAGAGCAAGATCGTGGTGTCAGCGCACAAGATCAATCGCGGCGAGATACCCGACCTCGACGTCGCGGGTGACAAGAACGACTTCTACTTCATCACGCGCGAGGAGCCCGACGCGGCGCGCGCGACGATCGTCGAGCTGGTCGCCGAGCGGATCCCGGCGCGCTTTGGTTTCGACGCGATCACCGACGTCCAGGTGCTGACGCCCATGCATCGCGGCGAGCTTGGCACCGCGGCGCTCAACAAGGCGCTGCAAGAGCGACTCAACCCGAGCAGCGGTGGTGCCGAGCTGGTGCGCGGCGACCGCGCGTTTCGCCGCGGCGACAAGGTGATGCAGCTCAAGAACGACTACGACCGCAACGTATTCAACGGCGACATCGGCGTGATCGAGGGTATCGACCTCGCGGGCCAGAGTGAATCTGGCCCGCTCCATTCCGGGGGCTCGGGCACGCTGCGCGTCGACTTCGACGGCCGGCCGGCGAGCTACGAGCGTGCCGAGCTCGACCAGCTCGTCCACGCCTATGCGGTCAGCGTCCACAAGAGCCAGGGCTCCGAGTATCCCGCGGTGGTGATTCCGCTCGCGACCCAACACTTCATGATGCTGCAGCGGAGCCTCTTGTACACGGCGGTCACGCGCGGCAAGAAGCTCGTCGTCCTCGTCGGCAGCAAGCGCGCCGTGCAGCTCGCGGTGCGCAACGCGGATGCGAAGAAGCGGTACACCTGGCTCGCCGAGCGCGTCCGAGCGGCGATGGCCAGTTAGTGTCCGAGCTGCGATGGCCGACTAGCGTCCTGCGAGGACGAGCCAGCGGCGGCCGGGGCGCCGCCGTGCCATAGTCCGCGCGTGGGTCGGCTCGACGACATCATCGATCGCAACAAGCACCCGCGGAAGCACAGCAAGATGCGCTTTCCGCTCGGGATCATGCTGTCGGCGTTCGTGCTGCTGATCCTCGTGCTGATGATCTTCACGGATCTCGCTGACTCTCCCGACTCGAAGACGCAGCAGACACAGTCACCGGCGCCGAGTGGTGAGAAGCGCGTCGATGGCGTCCTCTTGTATCGCGAGAAGACGCATCGCGATGCAGGCGCGGCGACGGGCAGCGCGACGACTCAGCCGCGCCCCTAACCGCGGTAGACGTCGTCCTGCTCGATCTTCGACAGCGTCCAGTCGAAG
>DASUFX010000770.1:0-7297 GCA_036274355.1 Kofleriaceae bacterium
GCCCGCGAGCGACACGTCGCGCCGCTCGATCACGTCGGTGCTCGCGACCACGCCGAACGAGATCGCATCCGTCAATGATAGGTCTGCGCGAGCGCGTGCCTCGAGCAGCAGCTCGTTCGCGCGGCCAGCGATGCCGCGCCCGGCGTCGCTGTCGACCCACGTGTCGCGCACGCCCGTCGCGAGGTCCGCGCCGAACATCATCCGGCCGGCGTCGGCGTGGAGGCCGACATACGCTTTGAGGCCCAGCGTGTTGCCGTCGAGCGGACTCGCGGGTTCCGACGACGTGCTCGTGCGCGCGATCGCACCGGCGGGTAGCGGCGTCGTCCCGGCAATCCGGCCTTCCTCCGCTTCGCCGCCGAAATGAAAGTGGCGGCCGAGCGAGACGCGGATGCCGAACCGAGCGCTCTCGGCACCGAGCGTCGTCTGATCGGTAACGGCCACGCGATTGCGGGCGTAGCCAAAGTCGAGCGACAGACCTTTGCCGTCGTCCGCAAATGCCGGCGATGCGATGGCGAGAAAGAAGAGCGACGCCGCGATCCGCATGACCAGAAGCCTAGCCGGCGTTTGCCAATCCGCCGCTGGCAGCCGCCGGCAATACCGCTGTGACAGCGCCTGACCTGCGACGCGGATGGGTCTCGGCTGCGACAGCCTGGCGCCGTACCGAGAACGCGCGGATTCAGCACGGCGAGATCACAGATACGCGTGGCTTGCGTACGCGCAGTGCGTGGAAGCGCTTACTCGTGCGCACGCCTGATGCATTCACGGCGGTGAGGAGTCGACCATGCGACGCAACCTGCTACTCGCGTGCGGTGTCCTCGCATCGTTGCTCTACGTCGCCACCGACGTAGCGGCGGCGATCTGCTACCCCGCGTATCACAGCTTCACGGACAAGGTGATCAGCGAGCTGATGGCCACCGGCGCGCCGACCGAACGTCTCGTCGATCCGCCACTGCTCGTCTACGATGTCCTGATGATGGCATTCGCCGTCGGCATCTGGATGTCGCTGCCTACCCGCCGCGGCCACGTCGCCGCCGGCCTGTTGTTCGCCTACGGCGCGCTTGGCTTGCTCGGCCCGACCGTGTTCGAGATGAACGTGCGCGGCTCCGGCGCCCCGCCGATGGCCGATTACCTTCACATCGCGATCACCGGCGTCCTCGTGCTGATCATCTTCGCGATCGTCGCGACGGCTTCATCGCTGCGCGGCCGTGCCTTCCGGATCTACTCGTACGCGACCATCGTGGCGATGATCGCGTTCGGCATCGTGACCAGCTTGCTCTCCAACGGCCTCGGCACTGCCGAACCGACGCCATGGCTGGGCGCGGCAGAGCGCCTCAACGTTGGCGCGTTCTTGATGTGGGTCGCGGTCCTTGCCATCTCGCTCCTGCGCGTCGACGTTCACTTCGGATCTGCGTGGATGAATGCCAAAGCGCGAGCGCGCTAGACTACCGGTCCTATGCATCAGGTCGTGATCATCGCGCTTCCGCTTGCAGTGCTGGCCTGGGCGCGGTCCGTCCGAGTCACCATCGCGTTCGCGGTGGCGACGGCGGTAATGTGGGTCTCTGCGGCGGTGCTCGCGGACTGGTTCTTCAACCAGCCCGAGATCTTCGCCACGCTGGTGTTCGCGTACTTCCTCCTGCCATTCGTGATCGCACCCATCTGCGGCGTGCTTGCGGCCGTGTTGATCGGGCCGCCGAGGCACCTATTTGCGTCGGGTTGCGCGGCCGTGGCGGGGTGTATTGGCGCCATCGCGGTGATCGGTGCCGCCGGGCCGATCGTCGACTTGCGCGAGTGTTTTCACATGATGGCCGCTCCGACTCTCCTCGCGATCTGCGCCGCCACTCTGGTCGCGGTGCTCGCGCAGCGGCGGGTCTAGCTCACCGCGGCAAAGGGCGGCAGCCGGCACTCCGGATCGTCCGTGACGGGATCGATCGCACGTGCGCACTAACTTGCGGCTAGTAAGATGAATGCCACGGAGGGTCCGATGTCCATGTCTTCGAAGCTCGCGTGGGTGAGCGCGCTGCTTGCGGCAAACGTGATGACGGCGAGTGCGCAGCCCGGTGCAATGCCGCCGCTGAGCAGTGAGGATGGCGAGTCTCCGGCGACCGACGACAGTGCACTCGCACCGCCGAGCTCGGTCGAGGTCGCGCCGATTCGCAGCGTGCCGATTCGCAAGAGCCCGCTCGCGACAACGGAACGGTGGGGCGGCGGCGGACGCGTGACCGGACTGTCTGGCATCGGCGCATTGCCCGGCGTGAACTACGGCGGCGAGGTCTCGGGCATGGTGCGCCGCGACGAGATGTTCGCCGAGCTCGGTTTTGGCTGGTGGAAGCCGGAGAAGACGTACCTCGTAGCCGAGCAGCCCGATCGCGTCGAGCTCGGACTCAAGGTGTGGACGTTGCGTGCGGGCTGGGCATCGATGACGACGCCGCTGCGCGCGTGGGGCTTGGTCGAAGTCGGCGAGCTCGCGAGCGCGCACGGCATGCCCGGCGTGGTGACGCGCATGATGACCGGCGACACGCCGCAGGAGCGGCAGTGGCACGCGGTCGGCGGCGGCTTCGGTGTCGCGTGGCCGATGAGCGACAACGCGCGGCTGTTCGGCATGATCGAGATCGCAGTGCCGGTCGAGCGCGAGCGGCTGATGCTCGATACGGGCGCGTACGAACCTGATCCGATGGCGGCGCGTTCGTCGGCGGGCATCGAGCTCGGCTGGCGCTAACGGCGCGCTAGCGGCGATCGAACACGCCACGTGCGCGCAGGATCTCGAGGAACGCGCGCGTGAACTCGGGCCCGTCCTTCGAGTCGATATGCGACGTGTCGGGGCACGGGAACTTCGCGAGCTGTGGGTAATCTTTGAAGTGAACGGTGACCGCGCGCGTGCGGGTCGCGAGCACGTCCCAGAACTGCGCCTTCGGTGTCATCTTCTCTTCGGCGTCCCAGCGCTCGTCGCACGTCGGCATGCGCACGTACACGACGCGACCGCCGCGCGCTTCGATCGCAGCGATTGCCGGTTCGAGCGCGAGCGCGTCGTCCAGCCATGCTTTCGGATCACGCATCGTCAGAACCCATTCATGGACCAGAGCCACGCGTGATTTGCGGAGGCGAGGAACGTCTGCGATCGCATAGTCGGCAAACCGCGTGCGGTCTGCGTACGTCGTGAGATATGGCGGCGCCGGCCACGAACCGGTGCGGAGCGCTATGCCGGTCAGATACATCGTTCGCGTCGCGGTGAGTGCGAGCCGAGACTGCACGTTAGTCGCGAGCCAGCGTTCCAGCATCGCACCGACTTCACGCCAGCGCCGGCGATACGTGGCGATGTGCTTGTCCTGCTCGGACCAGTGCTCGCGTTGAAAGCCAAGCTCGCTGATATCGAAGATGACGACCCCGCGGAAGTCCGGGTCCGCGGCGAGATCGAGCAACGAACCGATTGGTGTCGTGCCATCGATCGCGAGCTGGACGTACTTCCAGTCCGGAAGTGTCTGCGTAAAGGCCTCTGGTGCAAACGCGAGCATGATGCGCGAGGCGCCGAGCCACGCGACCGTACGCTGCGAACCGTCGGCGGCCCGCATCCGTTCCCACGACCACGCGTACTCGTCGTCCTTCACTGAGGGCCGATAGCCGTGCGCGCGGAGAAACAGCTCGTAGCGCACGACGAGCGCGGCGACGATCACGGCGACGACCAGCCAGGTTCTCCCCCAGCTGCCGCGTGGCACCACGCGCTCAAAACTGGAAGTAGATGAAGGCACGATCGATCCCGGGAAAGAGGAACAGACAGACAACGAAGATGGAGAGCACGATGGCGCGCGTCGGCCACGGTGTGCGTTCGACGACCGCTTCGAGCGTCGTCCTGTGCAACGCCATGTGCGCAGCGACGAGCGCGAACACGGGGATTAGCGGCAACGGACTCGTAACCTGCGCGACGCCCTGGCCGTCGCCGAACATCGCGCGCACGATGGTGAACGCTTGCGTGAACGTGGTCGCGCGGAAGAACACCCACGCGAAGCACACGAGCGTGAACGTGAGCAGCGCGAGGAATGCACGCGCGAACGGCGTCTCCCACACCGGCGTTGGCTGTACGAGTCGCTTGGCGACTCGCTCGCCGACGAGATACAGCCCGTGCAACCCGCCCCACACGACAAACGTCCACGAGGCGCCGTGCCACAGGCCGCCGATCAGCATCGTCAACATGAGGTTGACGTGCGTGCGCGTCGGGCCGTGACGATTGCCGCCGAGCGGGATGTAGAGGTAGTCGCGAAGCCAGGCGGACAGCGTGATGTGCCAGCGTCGCCAGAAATCGGAGAAGCCGATCGCGCCGTACGGGAACCGAAAGTTGTCGGGCAGCGCGAAGCCGAGGCAGAGCGAGACGCCGATCGCGGCGGTCGAGTAGCCGGCGAAGTCGCAGAAGATCTGGCCGGCGAACGCGAGAGTGCCCGCCCACGCGTCGGTCGACGTCACATGCTCGAGCACGGGCGCGTAGACCTTGTCGACGACCGGCGCGAGGATGCCGTCCGCGATCACGACCTTCTCGAACAGGCCGAGCGCGAGCAACGCGAGCCCCCAGCCGAACTGATCGGCGTTCGCGCGACGCGGCGACTCGAATTGGGGAATCAGCTCGGTCGCCCGCACGATCGGCCCCGACACGAGATGCGGGAAGAACGTGACGTAGAGCGCGTAGTCGAGGAACGAGCGCGCGGGTGCCGCACGACGCAGATACACGTCGAGGACGTACGAGATCGTCATGAACGTGTAGAACGAGATCCCGATCGGCAACACGATGCCGAGATCGGTCGGCGTCCAGTGAAAACCGACCGAGCCCGCGATCGATGCGAACGTACGCGCGAGGAAACCGGCGTACTTGAAGTAGCCGAGCAGCGAGAGGTTGAAACCGAGACTGATGAGGAGCAGCGCCTTACGCCTGCCCTTCCGTTCGCTGCGGGCCATCGCTTTCGCGACGAACCAATCGACCACCGTCGAGCCCCAGAGCAGCAGCACGAACGGCGGGTCCCAGGCCGCGTAGAACGCGTAGCTGAACACGAGCAGCGCGATCTTCCGGACGGTCCACGGCAGCGGCGCGTGGTGGACAGCCAGCACTACGAGAAAGAAGCAGCCGAAGAGGTACGTGTTGAACTGCACGCGCTACGGGGCGCGATTGTTACCCGAAGTCGTCCCCGACCGCGACGTCGACGAGGGAGGGCGCGAGCACGCGCTGTGCGTCCTTCGGATCGATCGCTACGAGAAAACCGCGCGCACCGCCATTGATGTAGATCCGCGGCAGGTCGAGGATGCTTTGCTGCATGTAGACCGGCATCGCGCGGCGCAATCCGAACGGCGATGTGCCGCCGACCTGATAGCCCGAGTGACGGTCCGCGACCTCGGGCGCGCACGGCGTGATCGATTTGACACCGATCACGCGCGCGAGATTCTTCGTCGAGACTTCGCGATCCCCGTGCATCAGGACACAGAGCGGCTGCTTGCGCTCGTCTTCCATGATCAGCGTCTTGATCACGGCATGCTCGTCGACACCGAGCGCCTCGCTCGATGCGCGCGTACCGCCGTGCGGCTGCCACGCGTAAACGTGCGGCTCGAACGCGACCTTGGCGGCGCGCAGCGCACGAATCGCCATCGTGACCGGGTGCTTCGCCATGCGCGCGGCGATTGTAGGTCAACGCGCGGCGTTCGTGACGCCGAGCTCGCGCTCGATCGTTTGCTGCGCGCTCTGCATCGGAATCCCGCTGTTCCTGATGAGTCCCCACCGATTGTGGTCGAGGTCGAGAATCATCACGCACGTGAGCGCGACCAGAAGCGGGATCACGTAGAGCCCGAATGCGCTCCGCGCCCCTGACAGGCCCGTCGCGTAGCCGGTGACGCCGATCGCGGCGAGCGCGATCAGGATCAAGACGATGTGAATCAGCGCGGGCAAATGCGAGCGGGTCGCGAAATCGCGCGTCGCCTCGAGATCGATCATGTCGTTCAGCGATTCGATGTACGTCGCGATCACATCCCAGTCGGGATGGAGCTGACCCACTTTCGTCGCGAGCGCAAACAGGTGCGACGAGAGCGCTTGCGCGCGCGAGGATGCCGCTGCCGCCTCGTCACCGTTCTTCGCCTGGAAATACGCGACGCGCTGGGCGACGTACTTGCGCAACACGTCACGACTCTCGCCCCGCTCCGGCTCGGTGAGGAGATTCGCGCGCAAAAACGTCGTTCCGACCGCGTTCGACTCGGCGACATTGACGACGCGACGCTGATTGAAGCGCGACTCCGCCATCGACATCGTGAAACCGAGCATCAGCGCGAGCAGGCCGAGCGTCGCGACCTGTACCGTGCCGACCTGCTCACGCATGGCCACGTGGACTTCGGCTTTCTTCTCGTCTGCGTGCCGACGCGCGCGCGCCTGGCCGAGGCGAAACATCAGCTCGGTCGCCGCCACCAGGCCTGCAACGATGACGACCGCCGCCAGTACGAACGCCATCCCCACAGCTAGCATCTGCGGACGTGAAGCTAAAACGTGCGCATGCGCTTACGGCGCGCGGCGTATGCCGTCAGCGCACCATGCCGCCGTCGACCAAAAGGCACTGGCCGGTCACGAACGATGCATCGTCGGACGCGAGGACCGCGACGGTGCGCGCGAGCTCGTCGACGCCGCCGGCCCGGCCGAGCGGAATCGTCGCCACGATCTCGGGAGCGACCGGTTGCGAGTCGACGAACCCGGGAAGCACCGCGTTCGCACGCACACCGCGCGGTGCAAGCTCTTCGGCGAGCAGCTGGACCCAGGCGCCAAGCGCGGCGCGAAATACGCTCGACGCCGTACGCGTGAGCTCGGGGCGTGCCGCCGCGTAGCTCGAGACGCAGACGATCGCGCCACCTTTGGTGAGATGGGGCGTCGTGACCCGCGCGAGCCGAACCGCGCTGGCGACGATCAGCTCGTAGCCCGTCTGCCACTGCTCGTCGGTCAGCGAGAGCGGCGGCCCCTTGGGCGGGTGCCCGGTATTCGCGACCACCACGTCCAACCTGCCCCACTTCGCGAGCGCAGCGTCGACGAGAGCGCGGAGCGTGTCTCGTCGCGAACGTCACCCTGCATGCCGATGCCGCCGAGCTCGCTGGCGAGCGCTTCGACCTCGGCACCGCGGGCAAGGAGCGCGACATGATGACCGCGGCGCGCCAGCTCGCGCGCAATCGCCGCGCCAATGCCTTTGCTTGCAGCCGTGACGATCGCGACGCGCGTCATCGCGCCACAGTAACAGCGAATCGGCGGCTATACTCGCGAGCTGATGCCGTGGTGGAAGTCCATCGCGCGCGA
>DASUFX010000771.1:0-8124 GCA_036274355.1 Kofleriaceae bacterium
CGAGCCCACGCCCACCCGCGACGGGAATGAGGATCCGATCGAGATCGAGATGTAGACCGACCGGACTGCCGCTCGTTGCCACGTCGCCTTGCACATCACGCGCACGCGGCAGGCCACCGATCACGTGGACGCCGAGCTCGCGAAGCACTGCAGATGCGGCACCGAGCCGAGCCGGCGAGTCGTGATTGCCGGCGATCGCGATGATGTCCATTGCCGGCCGATTCCGGCGTGCAGCGGCCAGGAATTCGAACCACATGCGTTCGGCACTCGCCGGCGGTGTCCCGCTGTCGAACACGTCGCCGGTGATGACCAGAACGTCGGGCTCCTCGCGGGCACACGTCTCCAGCAGCCACTTCAAGAAGGCAGCGTGCTCGTAGTCACGCGTGACCTCCTTGAGGGTGTGCCCGAGGTGCCAGTCGGACGTGTGGAGGAGCCTCATCGGCCGTCGACGATCGCATGGGGGTCTGACCGTCCGTTCCGTGTCCGCCGCCCGGCCGAAGGCGCGCGCAGCGGGGCCGATCCCATTTGCATGGCCGCCACGCCAGGGATAGGTTCGGCGCCATGCAACGACTCGCGTGCCTTCTGATCGGGATCACCGCAGCCGCGTGCGGAGGCGGTACGGACTCCGGCCCTGCAGATCTCATGGGGACGATACCGCCTGGCAAATCGGTAGGCGCGCGCACGTTCGCCGGCAAAGACGGCAACATGATGGATGTGCTCGGCTGGAAGATCGAGTTCTTCGAGCAAGGCCCGGGCGCCGACTGCCTGAGCAGCGACACGAAGGTCGTCGCGCGGATCGGCATCTACACCAGCACGCCGGACGACAAGATGACCGATCAGGCGATCCTGAAGGTCGGCGACATTCCGATCGTGACCGCGTCGCCGCCGCCGGTGAGCGGCGATGCTGCCGCCACGATGAGCGCCGAGGGCGTCAACGGTCTTCAGGGCGTGGTCTCGATCACCGAGTTCCACCTGGCCGACATCGAGCACGGCGATCGGATCAAGGGCACGGTCACCGCCGGCGGCATGGACGGCACCGGCAACCCGATCTCGGTCACCGGCTCGTTCGACGCGCCGTACTGCCCCGAGTAATCAGCTCGATTCGCCCTTCCCCTGCACTTCGCGGAGGAACGCTTCCTCGGTCGCCGATAGCGGCCGGCCTTTCAAGCGCTCGAGCTCGTCACGCGATAGCCCGCCGACTTTTTGGCGGTGACGCGCCATCGTGACGTGTGCGCGCGCGATCGACGCGAGCACTTCCTCGAAGCTCTCGAACGCGACGGGCGAGCGCTCGGGGTGCTCGCGCAAATACTCGGTGATTCGCTTCTCGTGGCGCGCGACGACTTCGAGCAGCGACGTCGCGAGCGGCATCCGCTCGACCTTCGCTTCGGGCGGCGGCTCCAACCGATCGACGCCGTGCGTGTTGCTGGTGACGAGAAACTTGCCGTTGACCTCGCTGACCAGCTCGATCACGCGCAAATGGCGCGGAAACAGCTGCACGAGCTGCAGCAGCGAGATCACGACGCCGCGCGGATGCAGGTGATACGCGCTCGCGCGCACCATGCGGCCCGCATCGACGAACAGCCGCATGAACGTGCGGTTGTGCGGATAGATCCGCGACAGCGTGAGGTCCTCGACATCGCCGAGGCACGAGAAGCTCTTTGCCTCGAGCTCCCGCCGGGCGCGATCGTAGAACTCGATATCCGCCTCGGGGAACGAGGCCGGCGACACCTTCACGAGCTCGTGCGGCTCGCCGTACACGGCGTCGAGGCGCGCGCGGAGTGCGGCGCCGCCCAGCCCGCGGGGCCGCCGCAATCCGAGGGCGACCGCGACGACGAGCCACAGGCCCATCATGAGGAAGAAGACTTCCACGGGCACATTGTGCCCGACCCGCGTCGGACCGGCTACAGTGCGCGCGTGGCGTGGCCAATCACGTGGGACGACATCGTCGCGGCGCGGCGCCGGATCGCATCGCACCTGACGCCAACGCCGCTGCGCCACTACCCGGCGCTCGATGCCGAGGTCGGCAACGACATCCGCGTGCTGGTGAAGCACGAGAATCACTTGCCGACGAACGCGTTCAAGGCACGCAACGCGATGTCGTTCATGGCCGCGCTCCCACCCGAGCAGCGCACGCGCGGTGTCGTCGCGGCGACACGCGGCAACCATGGCGCCGGGCTCGCGTGGGCCGGGCTCGAGCTCGGCGTACCGGTCGTGATCTGCGTGCCGCACGGGAACAACCCCGAGAAGAACTCCGCGATGCGTGGGTTCGGGGCCGAGGTGATCGAAGCGGGGCGCGATTACGACGAAGCCGCCGAGGTCGCCCAGCGCCTCGTTGTCGATCGCGGGCTCGTGCTCGCGCACTCGACAAACAATCGCGACATCATCGCGGGTGCCGGCACGCTCGGCGCCGAGCTGTGCGAGCAGGCGGTCACGCTCGACGCGATCGTCGTGGCAGTCGGGGGCGGCTCGCAAGCGGTTGGCGCACTCGTGGCAGCGCGCCACCTGCGGCCGCAAGTCGCCGTCTACGGTGTGCAAGCGCAAAATGCCGCTGCGATCCACGATTCGTGGCATGCGCGCACGCGCCTCGTGCGCGACAGCGCCGACACATTTGCCGACGGGCTCGCGACACGCGCGACCTATGACCTCACGTTCGCTGCGCTGCAGGACGGCCTGGCAGGCTTCGTCGCAGTCTCCGATCCGGCAATCGCCGATGCGATCCGCGTGCTGCTGCGCACGACGCACAATCTCGCCGAGGGTGCGGGCGCAGCAGGACTTGCTGGCGTGTTCGCGATGCGCGATCAGCTCGCAGGAAAAACGGTAGCGGTCGTACTTTCGGGCTCGAACATCGACGAGCCGACGTTACGCCGCATCCTCGCGCGCGAGCTCTGAGCGATCACGCTCTCAGCCGAACGCGCAGACCGTGGCGGCACGCCACTTGCCTCCTAGTCCGCACAGGACAAGGAGGACTCTATGATCAAACGTCTAGTTGGCCTTGCGGCTCTCGGTGGTTTTCTCTACGCGCACAAGAAGCGCGGCGGAACGATGACGCTCGACAGCTTCAAGGACACCGCGCGTAGCCTCGTCGATAGCGCGAAGTCGAAGGCGCAGGATCTCAAGCTCCAGGCCGAGCAGAAGATGCGCGAGCAGCGCATGGGGGCTGGCGAGCGCTCGCAGGAGATTGGTTCTGACGTCACCGGCTATGGCAGCTCCGGCTACGGCTACGACACGAACATCCGGCGTTAAGACCGAGGCGGTAACAGAACCCTGTCTCTGTTTCACCGCCGAGGCACCGCAACAATCACCTTGTTGCGGAGGAGCCGCTCGAGAACAGGCCGCATCGCGGTGATTTCTTCATCCGCGAACGTGCGCTGTTCGACGGGCGGCTCTGCTCGTTCGGTCTTGTTCATGATGCTGACCGCATAGGTCGAATGCGGGAGGCCGAAGAAGTGACCGAGCTCGTGGGCGAGCGTGCGTTCGAGCGCTTGCACGGAGACGATGAGGTACTTGCGGGCGTCGTTTGGGCGGCGCCACGTGACGCCGTAGGCGATCGAGCCCTCCTGATCGACATCGTCGAGCTGGCCGACGATGAACACGTGAATCACGCGGCCACCGAGGTGGTTCTCGGCGAGTGCATCGCGATCGGCGCGGGTCTCGATGTGCATCGCCGAGGCTGGCAGCGTGTCGACGCCGGCGAGCTGAAAGCCGATCGCGAGCGGCGCGAAGTGGCGGTTCGCAGCCGTTAGCTGTCTGGCAACCCACTCCGCGGTCGCGACGAGACCGTGATCGTCGCCCGCGATGTGGAGCTGGATCGCAAAGCACGTGCGGTCCTTGTCGCAGCTCGGTACCGCTTTGGCGATCGCGTCGGCGTCATCGGCGCGAGCGACGCGAACGAGCAAGCACAGGACGAGCAGCGCGCGCACGAGATCCAGGATAGCGAAGCGCCGCGCGCGTGCCATGACGACCGCTGACAGCGCCCCCAGAACTGGGGTGTCGCACTCACAGGAGCTTGGCCATCACGAAGTCATCGAGGTACTCGTCGCCCTCGCGGATGAACGCTTTGCGCCGTCCCTCGACGACGAAGCCAAACCGCTCGTACAGCGCGAGCGCTGGCGCATTGCGGCAATAGACATACAGCTCGATCCGCTTGATGCCGGCGGTCGGTGCCCATTCGAGGACGGCGCTCATGAGTGCACGGCCGACGCCCTTGCTGCGCCAGTCCTGCTTGACCGACATGCCGAGCGTCGCGACGTGGCGAACTGCGCGACGCGGCGAAATCGATTTGAGCGACAGCTCGCCGACGAGCTGGCCTTCGGCCTGCGCGATGAGCATGATCGCGCGCTCCGAATCGGCGATGTCAGCGAGCAGCGCCTTCTCTTGCTCGAGCGTCGTCGTGATCTCGTCGGCCGCGAGCGGGATGTTGATGCCGGGCTCGGCCGCGAGCGCCTTGAGATGGGCGAGCAACGCGGCGGCATCGGCGGGAGTCGCTTCGCGAACGGTGATCGACATCGCGCGGACTCTATCCTACGAGCCGCAGCGCTTCGAGCCCGACGGCGCCCAGCGAGAACACGAGTCGCGCACAGACCGGCGCGACGACACTGCGGCCGCCGGCGACGTACATCCAGCCAAGGCCGATGCCGAACAGGCCCGCGCCGACCCGCATCCCGAGATCGCCCTCGCTGAGCAGGCCCTCCGCGATCGCGCCGGTCAGAATCGCGAGCACGGGATGGCCACGCAGCTCGAGCACGCGGTCGATGAGCCAGCCGCGCAGCACGAGCTCGGCAGCGACCGCGCTGACGCCGACGACGATCATCACCATCACGAGCGTGCCGCCGCTGCCGCGGACGACCGGATACATCGACCACTGCACGGCGTAGTCGGTGATCGCTTCGAGCAGCGGCGTCGAGACGAGCAGCGCGAGTGCGAGCGCGGTGGCCCCTGCGAGCACGCCGATCGCGGCGTAGAGCGGCGGGCCCTTGATGACGTCGGTCCAGCTCCGGCCGCGGATCCAGAGCGAGATGCTCGCAACGATGAGCAGCGGCACGACCGCCGGCACCGGCAATGGCACCAGGGCAGCCGCGATCACGATCGCCACCTCGAACGGGAGGAGGCTGCGGAGCTCGCGACTCATGGTCTACAGCGTAGGGGAGACACCGGTCACCCGGGAAACTTTGGGTCGAAAAGTGCACGCAACAGCGCGACACTTCAGCTGTCTGCATCACGATGAAGAGGACCATCACGATCGCGATCGCCTTTGTGTTGTTCAACCTCGCACCGTCTCTCGCGGAGAACGCGAAGGACGCGAAGGACGCAAAAGAAGCGAAAGAAGCGAAGGAAACGAAAGGACCGACGCAGGACCAGCTGTCGGCGCGCGCCAAGGAGCTCGAGAAGAAGCTGAAGGGCCAGGGCTACACGATCCTGGTCGAGCCGCCGTTCGTGGTGATCGGCGACTCGCCGGCAAAAGAAGTGCAGCGGGTGACGAGCGGCTTTCTGCGCAGCAAGGTCGCGCTGCTCGAAAAAGAATTCTTCACGAAGCGCCCCGACCGCGTGCTCGAAGTCTGGTTGTTCAAGAACCGGCAGTCGTTCTTCAAGGGCGCAAAGAAGTTCTTCGATGACGATCCGGAGACGCCGTACGGTTACTACTCGCCCGATGACAACGCGCTGATCATGAACGCGTCGGGTCTCGGCACGCTGTCGCACGAGCTGGTGCATCCGTATATGGAAGCGAACTTCCCCGACGTACCGTCGTGGTTCAACGAAGGTCTCGCGTCGCTCTACGAGCAGCCGAGCGAGCGCAAGGGTCGCATCGTGGGCCTGCCGAACTGGCGGCTGCCGAACCTCAAGAAGGAGATCAAGGAGAAGACGCTGCCGAAGCTCGCGACGCTGCTCGGCACGACGCGCGATCAGTTCTACGAAGCGAACTACGATGCCTACGCGTACGCGCGCTATCTCGTCTACTACCTACAGGAGCAGGGCAAGCTCCAAGAGTTTTACAAGAAGTTTCTCGACGACAAGAAGGACCTGACCGGCGCGACCGCGCTGACCGCCGTGCTTGGCGAGGACCTCGACACGTTCGAGCCGAAGTGGCGCAAGTGGGTGATGGCAATCCCCTACAAGCGCTAGAAGCTGCGCGTGATCGCGTGCGGGATGCCGTAGCGATACACCGCGAAGCCAGCGGCGCCGGCGAGCACGATCAAGAAGAACCACAGCACCACGCGGGTGCCGATGGTGCTGCGGCGGAGCATCGGGCGCCGCGGCGAATGGTCGATGATGACGACACCGCCATGCGGATTCGAGATCGCCCGCTTCCGCGCGCGCGGCTTCTCGGGGCTCGTCGCGTCGACGTCGCGGTCGCGGTTCTTCTTGTCGTACTTGAGCGTCGGCGAGGACGCGGCCTTGTTCGCTTTGGCGCCGGGCTTGCTCGGTTTCTCGAGCAGCTGGATCAGCTGCGAGACGCCGGTCTTCTCGTCGCTACTGCCAGGCTTCTGCGTGAACGCCCACTCGATCCACTCCATCATCTGCGCGTTCGTCACCGTGGTCTTGAGCTCGGTCGCTACGTTCGCGAGCGCGGTGCGCATCGCCTCGGCGCTTTGCCAGCGATGCTGCGGATTGCGTTCGAGCGCGGTGAGCACGACCGCGTCGAGATCGCGCGGCACGTCGGAGTTGTAGCGAGACGGCGGCGGAATCGGCGCGCGCTTGACCTTCTCGAGCACAC
Organism: Kofleriaceae bacterium; assembly: GCA_036274355.1. Lineage (GTDB taxonomy): Bacteria > Myxococcota_A > Polyangia > Haliangiales > Haliangiaceae > JABFXX01. The sequence continues at coordinate 6,713 of DASUFX010000771.1, forward strand.
CGACGTCGTCGGGAGCGTCGAACAGGCTGCGGTTCGTCAGTAGCTCGTGCGCGACGGCACCGAGCGCCCACAGGTCGACGCGCGAATCGAGCTGGCCGTTCAAATACTCGGGCGCCATGTAGCTGAACTTGCCCTTCACGGTGCCGACCTGCGTGTTCATCGTCGAGCGCGCGAGCTTCGCGACGCCAAAATCGATGAGCTTCACCGTGCCGGTGTTCGAGATGATGATGTTCGGCGGCGACACGTCGCGATGAATCAGCCCGAGCGACTTGCCCTTCTCGTCCTTGAGGTTGTGCGCGTAGGCGAGCGCGTCGCAGACCTGGCACAGGATGTTGAGCGTGATCGGAAACGGCACTATGCCGACGGTCGCTTTGCACTGCCGGATCAGCTGGCCGACCGTCGGGCCGGGCACGAACTCCATCGCGATGTAGTAGGTCTCGCCGACCTTGCCGAAGTCGTAGGTCTGCGCGACGTTCGCGTGCTTCAGGTTGCCGACGAGCTTCGCTTCGTGGATGAACGATTTCACGAGCTCGGGATCATCTGCCGCGTGTGCGAGCAGCCGCTTGAGCGCGACGCGCTTGCGCAGGTTGCGCGACTCGGCGACGTGGACCCGCGCCATACCGCCCACGCCGAGCTGCTCGTAAACGATGTACGAGCCGAACTCCTCGCGCGCAGTCACCCGGCCATCGTATCCGACCTGCGACAGCGGGTGTCACACGACCGCATCACCGCGTCACCGAGTCCCGCTCGGTGAACGTCGCAGCGCGGCTGGGGCTCGCGTATCCAGTTGATGTCGCGTGCAGCAGATCAGGGTCGAAACGTGGCGTGGCAACCAGAGCAGGCCTTCACGAGATTGCCGAGCGCATCGGCTGCCGCGGGCACGTCGTTCTTGGTGCTCGCGGTCACGAGCGCGCCGAGCTGCTCGTGGAACGCTTCGTCCATCGCCTCGAACTGCTCGAGCTTGTCGGCGTTCTTCGGCAGCTTGTACGCACCGCTCTTCACTGCCGCCTCGGTCGCTTCCTTCGCCTCGTGAAGCGCGTGGAGCTCGTGCTCGATCGGACGCACATCGCCGACGCCGATACCGCGCACCGTGTGCTGAAGAATCTCGGTCAGCATCCGCATCTCGGTCTGCACGACGTTCGCCGGCGGACCTGCGTCGGCGATCGCTGGCGTGGCGGCCGAGCCGGGCGTCGCGGCCGAGCCAGGATCATGCGCGTGTTCAGCTGCGGGCTCGGCTTCGCGAGCTTTGTCGCGACAACCGACGGCGAGCACGGCAACGGCCACAGCAGCGAGGCGCGAGAACATCATGCGCGGCGTTCTATCACGCGGATGCCGCAATCACGAACGTCGCCAGGATCAGGCCGAACGAATCATTCATGGCGACTCTGACGAACCACGTCAATCGGCGGCCC
>DASUFX010000772.1:0-3620 GCA_036274355.1 Kofleriaceae bacterium
GTTCTCGATCCCGAAGATCGGCACCGTCGCCGGCTGCATGGTCACCGAAGGCAAGATCAACCGGAAGGCGCACCTGCGCATCATCCGGGACGCTGTCCAGGTGTACGAAGGCAAGATCGGCTCGCTGCGCCGTTTCAAGGACGACGTCAGCGAGGTCCAGCACGGCTTCGAGTGCGGCGTGATGGTCGCCGGCTGGAACGAAGTGAAGCAGGGCGACGTCATCGAAGCCTACGAAGTGATCGAAGAAGCGGCGCAGCTCTAAGCCTCTGGCTCAGAAGTCCTCGCTTGCCGACGAGCCCTACGTGGTAGGGTTGGTCGTGTACGTCGGAATGGCCAAGATCAGTCTGGTGATCGATCAGAGCCATTCTCTGAAGGAAAAGCGCATGGTCCTGCGCCGTATCAGGGACCGCGTGCGCGAACGACTCCACGTCAACATCAACGAGGTCGGCGAGCTCGATAACTGGCAGCGTGCCGAGCTCGGCTGCGCGGTCGTGAGCGGCGATCGCGCGAAGGCGCTCGAGCTGATCGATGACATCGTGCGCGTTGCAATGCAGGCCGGTGGCGCGCAGATCTTCGCGATCGCGAAGACGGTGGTCACGTTCGACGCCGAGTCGCTTCCATCGATCGGATTTCCGGCACCGATCGACGACCGCACCGGTGCGGGGGACAAGGCGCAGGGCGGGGACGACTGGATTCCCGACGAATGGCGCGACGAGGTGAATGATGAGCGGTAAGGGCGGTGGCGGCAGTGCGCGGAAGGCGCGCGTGGAACACGCGATGCGCGAGACGCTCACCGAGCTGATCGCGGCGGACGTCAAGGATCCACGTGTACACGAGCCGGAGCTGCTCACGATCTCGCGCGTCGAGCTCAACGTCGATATGTCGGTCGCCCGCTGCTACGTGTCCATCGTCGGCGAGGATGCAGTGGCGGATGCCGCGCTCGAGGGCCTGAACAAGGCCGCCGGTTTTCTGCGCGGCCCGATCGGTCGGCGCTTGGGTCTGCAACGCGCGCCCGAGCTTCGCTTCATGATGGATCCATCGCTCGACGTCAGCGAGAAGCTCGCCGCGATCGTGCGTGAAGACGAAGAGCGAGCACGCGCAGCCGGCCGCGAGCCGGGCGAGAGCGGCTCCTCGAACAAGGAGAAGACGTGAGCGACGACGGTCAGCGCACCGATGGCGAGCGCCGAACGACCGAGCCGGTCGAGACCGTGAGCGTCGTGCACATGCTCGACCGCGCGTGCGAGATCCTGCGCGACGCCAAGCGGATCTTGCTCACGAGCCACCGCCGGCCCGACGGCGACGGCACCGGGTCGATGGCCGGGCTCGCGTCGCTGCTCCGCGCGCAGGGCAAAGAAGCGGTGATCTACTCGGTCGATCCGATCGCGCGCCGCTACAAGTGGCTGCCGCTCGTCGCCGGTACCGTGCACACGATTCCGTTCGACGACGTGTTCGACTGCACGATCGTTGTCGATTGCGCCGATGTTTCGCTGCTCGGCGACACGCTGCCGCCGCCGGAGGTGTGCGGCATCTTGATCACGCTCGATCACCACGCGAGCGGCCATCCGTTCGGTGACATTCCGGTGTGGGATCCGACTGCGGCTGCCGTTGGCGTGCTCGTTCATCGCATCGCGATGCACGAAGGTTGGCCGATCACGCCCGAAGCGGCAGTGCCGCTCTACGTCTCGCTGATCAGCGACACCGGCGGCTTCCGCCACGCGAACACGAACGCCGAGGCGCTCCACGTTGGCTCCGAGCTGATTCGCGCGGGTGTTGTTCCCTCCACGATCGCATCGAGCCTCGAGGAGCGACCGAGCCCGGGCAAGCTGCGCCTGCTCGGTGCGGTGCTGTCGACGCTCGAGCTGCACTGCGCCGGACGCGCCGGCGTGCTCAGCGTGACGACCGACATGGTCGAAGGCGCACGTGCCTCGTGGGAGGACATCGAAGGCATGGTCAACTGGGCGCGCAACGTCGAAGGCGTCCAGGTCGGCGTGCTGCTGACCACCGCGAAGGGTGGCGGCGTGCGCGTGTCGATGCGCTCGCGCAGCGAAAAGATCGACGTCGGCAAAGTCTGCATGGGGCTCGGTGGCGGCGGCCATCCGGGGGCTGGTGGCTGCCACATGAGCGGCGATCTACCGAGCACGAAGGAGAAAGTCGTGCGCGCGCTCGAGCAAGCGTTCAATCGCACCTCGCAACCTGTGATCAAAGCTCCGTCGCAGACGAAGACACCCGACACGGCGTCCGGATAACCGCGTTCACCACGAGAACACTCCGCCCACCGCGTCGAACGAACGCGATAGGATGGGCCCATGCGGTGGATGCCACTCTTCGTGGTGCTGGTCGCGTGCGGCGACCCGAAAGACAAGCCGGACGCAGGTGGCGTGACGCCTGATACGCCGGTCGTCGTCGATATGGGGATCGATGCGGATCCGAACAACCCGATGACGCTGATGGACACCGGGTTGTGTCTCGACGCTGCGTGCACGCAGATCGCGCCCGGCATCAGGCCGTACTCGCCGCAGTTCCAGCTGTGGTCCGATGGCGCGACGAAGAAGCGCTGGATCTACCTGCCGCCGGGCACGCAGATCGATACGAGCAACATGGACTTCTGGCAGTTCCCGGTCGGCACGAAGCTGTGGAAAGAGTTCACGCGCGATGGCGTGCGCGTCGAGACCCGCCTCGTGATGCGCATCGCCCAGGGCTCGACGAATCCCGACAGCGACTGGTTCTACGTCGCGTTCGTGTGGAACCAGACGCAGGACGCGACGACCGCCGAGCCGTTCGGCGTGCCCGACGCGAACGGCACCCAGCATGACGTGCCGAATCGCTCGCAGTGCAAGATCTGCCACAACAACACGCAGCCGTCGCGCGTCCTCGGCTTCTCGGCGATCCAGCTCGATCATGCCGCGTCGAGCGGCGAGGTCGCGCTGCAGACGCTCATCGACGAGAATCTCTTGACGAACAACCCGACGAGCAGCAGCACGGCCGGCGGATACTTCCCGCTGCCGGGCAGCTCGATCGAAAAGGCGGCGCTCGGCTATCTGCACGCGAACTGCGGCCACTGCCACAACCCGAGCTCCAAGGTCTACACGGACAACGGCGTCCTGATGCAGCTGCGCGAGACCGTGGGCACGCTCGGCACGCTGACGTCGACGACGGTTTACCAGACGGCCGTGAACCAGAACGGCACGCTGCCGCAGGGCAACATCACGAAGCTCGTCGATCCGGGGCTGCCAGATTCATCGCTCATGATCCTCCGCTTCGAGAGCACGAACCCGGCGCTTCATATGCCGCTGCTCGGGAGCGAGATCATGGATCCGAGCGGCCAGACGATCCTGCGCGACTGGGTCACAAGCCTGCAGTGAACGGCGTCCTTGTCCTCGACAAGCCGCCGGGCATGTCGTCGGCGTCCGCCGTCAATCACGTGAAGAAGCGGCTCGACGCGAAGCGCGCCGGCCATGGCGGCACGCTCGATCCGATCGCGACCGGCGTGCTGCCGATCTGCCTCGGTGAGGCCACGAAGCTCGCGGCGTACCTACTCGCCGACGACAAGGAATACGAAGCCCAAGCGCTGCTCGGCGTCGAGACCGACACGCTCGATCGCACCGGCACCGTGATCGCGA
>DASUFX010000773.1:0-12665 GCA_036274355.1 Kofleriaceae bacterium
GTCGACTGCGACAACCCGACATCCACCTTCCTGGACAGCCGACCACCGGGCCGATCAACACGAACGATGTGCCGGGACCTCAAGCCCCGGACGGGACAGGTCTGCGCTTGACGCGACCGCCACTACATAGTCGTTCCATCTCCTGGCGGCGTCTGGCCGCCGACGGATCGGTGCCGACGGGGATGGCGATGAATCGACCGATCGACTCACTGCGCGAGGCAGCTAGGCGCGCTGCGGAACGGTGACGTCGAAGCGAGTGCCGCTCGTCGACGTATCGATCTCGATGCGGCCGCCGTGCATGGAGACGAGGCTGTGCACGATCGCCATGCCCATGCCCGTGCCGGTCTCCTTCGTCGAGAAGAACGGCTCGTAGATCCGTTGCAGCACCTCAGGCGGGATGCCGCTGCCTTCGTCGGTGACGCGGATGTGGACCGAGTTCTCGCCTTCGTTCGTGATCCACAGGCCGACGTGTCCGCCATACGTGCTGGCTTCGAGGCCGTTGCGGACGAGGTTCTGGATGACCTGATGGATCTTGCCCGAGTCGACCTGCGCGATGATCGGCGGCACTTCGTGGAACGTGAGCTCGACGCCGCGCTGTTGTGCGAGTGGACGTTCGAGCTCGATCACGTGGCGGCCGATCTCGATGAGGTCGTGCTCGTGCAAGTGCAGCTCGGGCGGACGCGCGAACGACAGGAAGTCGTTGAGAAGGTTCGAGAGGCGTTCGAGCTCCTGGTTCGCGAGCGTTGTCGGCTCGATGAGCTTGCTGTCATCGCCGACCTGGCGGCGGATGCGGCGCTCGAGTAGCTCGAGCTGAAGGCGCGCGGCGTTGAGTGGGTTGCGAACTTCGTGCGCGAGGCCGGCCGAGAGCGTCTGCATCGCGGTGAGGCGATCGGATTGGATACGGCGCTCGCGTTGCAGCAGCTTCTCTTCGGAGTCGAGCTGATAGTGGCGCAGCATGACTGCGAGCTCGATGTCGAGGAGCTTGTTGACGGCGCGGATCACCGTGCAGGCGCGATCGAGCGGGTAGAGCTCGACGATCTTCTCGAGGTACGCGGTGCGCACCACGTTCATCGCCGTGAACATGTACTGCTGCGCGAGGCCGATCTGGACGTGCCGGCGACCGACGCGCGAGCGCTTCTCGTAGAACTTGTCGTCGTAGGGACCGAGCAGGCCAGTCGACATCCAGTCGATCAGCGAGCCGCGAAGTCGCTCGACCTGTTCGGGGCCGCTGATGACGGCGGCTGCGCCGGGATGCTCGAAGACCGCGGCGTAGAAGCGCTGCGCGATGCTCGGGAAGTGAGGCTGGAGTTTCGGATGCAGATCGCGCAATAGCTCGATCTCGCGCTCGCCGAGCTCGACGTAACTTATTACCTCGGCGAGAAACTCACTCACTCGTGTGACCTGTAGCAGCTACTTGTTGCTGCCGCTATTTGTTCCGGTGCTGCCACTCGCCACCACCGAAACCTCGGAGCGCGGCGCAGCGTTGTAGTCGTGGAGGCGATACTGGATCGTACGAACGCTGATGCCGAGCATGTCGGCCGCTTTCGACGTCGAGCCACCGGTGGCCTTGAGCGATTCGAGAATCGCGTAGCGCTCGATCTCGGCGAGCGACGAACCAGGAATCGGTGGCATGCCGGCCGGACGCAGCGTCGGGCGGACGTTCGGTGGCAGATTGCGCGGCTCGACGATGGGGCCGGTCGTGAGGACGACGGCGCGCTCGATCGCGTTCTCGAGCTCACGAACGTTGCCCGGCCAGTCATAGCTCATGAGGAGCTCGAGCGTTTGCGGTGCGAACGTCTCGATCGGCTTGCCATTGTCCTTGGCGTAGCGATCGAGGAAGAACTTCGCGAGCGCCGGGATGTCGCTCTTGCGATCGCGCAGCGGTGGCATGTCGATCGTGACGACGTTGAGCCGATAGTAGAGGTCTTCGCGGAAGCGACCGGCCTTGACCTCGTCGGCGAGGTGCTTGTTCGTCGCTGCGATCACGCGAACGTCGACCTTGATCGTCTGCGTGCCGCCGACGCGCTCGAACTCGTGCTCTTGGAGGAAGCGGAGGAGCTTGACCTGAACCGACGGCGAGATTTCGCCGATCTCGTCGAGGAATAGCGTGCCGCCGTCGGCGATCGAGAACCGGCCATCTTTGCGCGCCATGGCGCCGGTGAACGCACCGCGTTCGTGGCCGAACAGCTCGCTCTCGAGCAGCGTCTCCGCAAGCGCTGCGCAGTGCAGCTTCACGAACGGACCGTTCGCGCGCGGCGAGCGTGCGTGGATTGCGTTAGCGACGAGCTCCTTACCGGTACCGGATTCGCCGGTGATCAGAACGGTCGCTTTGCTCGGCGCGACTTGATCGGTGATCTCGAACACCCGTTGCATGGGCGGGCTCGAGCCAATGATGTTGCTCGGTGCCACGCGGTCGCGAACGCGCGCGCGCAACTGGCGCGTTTCGCGCTTTAGTTGCAGGTGCTCCATCACCTTGTCGATGACGACAAGCAGCTCGTCGAAGTTGATCGGCTTGGTCAGGTACTCCGCAGCGCCGGCACGCATTGCGTCCACTGCCGAAGCGACCGCACCAAATGCGGTCATCACGATCACGGACGGCGGATCCTCCATCGCGCGCAGTTTCTTCACGAGCTCGATGCCGTCCATGCCAGGCATCTTGAGATCCGTCACAACGATATGCGGCGTGAAGGCTTCGTACTTGCCGAGCGCCTTGAACGCGTCGGCCGCGGTTTCGACCTCGAAACCCTCGTCCCGCAACAGCTCTGCGAGAGCCGTACGGGCGTTCACTTCGTCATCAACAACTAGGATGCGACCAGACCGGGACATACCAACCCCCTCAGCCAGAATCGTGCCACGCAAATCCGGCAGTTTGGCGCATATAGGCTGCAAGAGCTGCGTCTAACGACAAGCCTAGCGCAACAGTTGCGCGAAAAACCGCCGAAAATGCGGGCACGCAAACTGCTCTAGCGGCATTCATGACCTTGCCCGCTGAGCTAACGCCGGAGTGTTTGGCAGAGCAATCGAGCCGTGGGCCTCGCTATACGAGCTACCCACCTGCGACCGAGTTCGCACCGATCGATACCGCGCGGGTCGTACGCGAGCTCGCGACGGTCCAGTGCGAAGGCGCGCCGGTATCGCTCTACGTACACGTCCCATTTTGTCGGAGCCTGTGTTGGTACTGCGGCTGTAACGTGATCCCGTCACGCGATACGTCGCGCGGCGAGCATTACGTCGACGTGCTCGCGACCGAGCTCGCGTTGCTCGCGGGTTCGCTCGGTGTTGGATTTCCGGTTGCGGAGATCGCGCTCGGCGGCGGTTCGCCGAATTTTCTGACGCCGCGATCGCTGCGGACGCTCAAGACCGCGATCGATCGGTCGTTCACGGTGCAGAAGACCGCGCGGCTGTCGGTCGAGCTCGATCCGCGCGATACGACCGCGACGCAGATCGACACGTTCGCGGATGTCGGCTTTCGCGTGCTCTCCGTCGGCGTGCAGGACTTCTCGACGCGCGTCCAGGATGCGATCCACCGCCACCAGACGCTCGCGCAGACCGGCTGGTTGATCGAACGCGCGCGTGCGGCCGGCTTCACCGACGTCAACGTCGACATGGTGTACGGCTTGCCGCGTCAGCACGAGAGCTCGTTCCTTGCGACGCTCGAGTCGGTGATCGGCCTCGGGCCGGATCGCATCGCACTGTTCGGCTACGCACACCTGCCGGATCGATTGCCGCATCAGCGGCTCGTCGAGAAGGCGGGGCGGGTACTCGATCGGTACGAGCGCGCGACCCTGCTGCTCCTCGCGATCGAGAAGCTCACCAACGCCGGCTACATCCATCTCGGCCTCGATCACTTCGCGAAGCCCGGCTCTGCACTTGCGCGTGCCGCCGCCGCCAAACGCATGGTGCGCACGTTCCAGGGCTACGTCGAGCATCGCGCGGACACGCTGCTCGGGCTCGGCACGTCGGCGATCTCGTCGACGCCGCGGATGTACTGGCAAAACTTTGGCGACCTCGCGCCATGGGAGGACGCGATCGGCGCGCAGCGGCTGCCGGTGCAACGCGGGGCGGAGCTCGACGCCGACGATCGCATCCGCCGCACGCTGATCGAGCGCCTGATGTGCGACGGCGAAGCAGATCTGGATCAGCTCGAGTCGCGGTTCGGCATCGCGCCGCTCGACTATTTCGCACGCGAGCTCGAACGACTCGCGGCCGAGCCAGCGCTCGCGAACCTGGATCGGCACACGATTCGCACTACCCCACTCGGGAAGCTGTTGGTGCGCAACGTATGCATGATGTTCGACCGATACCACCGCGAGGACGCGTCGAAGTTCTCGACGACGATCTAGGAGAGGCCGTGAAGACCACCCCGAGTAGAGTCCTCGAACAACTGATCGCTCAGCACGACGAGCTGCGCGCCATCATGGATCGCTGCGAAGAGCTCGCCGACCGGCTCGATGCCGGCGAGGGCAACCCACTCGCGCTGACGCGCGAAATCGCGAAGTTGCGGCTCGCATTCGACGCGCACAACAAGTTCGAAGAGCAGCTGCTCAGGCCCGTGCTGCACGAGATGGATGCGTTCGGCGACGTTCGCATCGACCGCATGTTCAGCGAGCACGTCGACGAGCACCGCTCGATGCGCCAGCAGCTCGGCGATCCGACCACGAATGCTTTGCGCGGCGTGATCGACAGTTTGCGCGTTCATCTCCAGGCCGAGGAACGCTACTTCTTGTCGTCGACGGTGTTGCGCGACGACGTCGTCTCCGTCGAGAGCGGCGGCTAACTGGCGCGTGCGATGCACCAAGTCTTCGCATGCGGTTCAAGAAGATCTTGGTCGGTGTCGATTTCTCGCAACCGTCACGTGAAGCGATGCGAGCCGCGGCCGCGTTGGCCAAGGAATTCGGCGCAGAGCTGACGGTCGTGCACTTCTGGCAGATCCCGTTGATCGGCGCCGAGTTGCCGGTTCAAGCGGCGTATCTCGACGAGATGCGTGCCGCCGCCGAGCAAGAGCTCGCTGCATGGACCGCGGAAGCGAGCAGCCTCGCCGATCGCAAGGTCACCAGCGTGTTCGAGATCGGCGTGCCGTGGAACGAGATGGTGAAGCTACTGCAACGCGATCGCTACGACCTCGCGGTCGTCGGCACGCATGGCCGGACCGGGCTCAAGCATGTGTTGCTCGGCTCCGTCGCAGAACGCGTGGTTCGTCACGCGCCGTGCGCTGTGCTCGTCGCTCGCTAATGCATCATCACGACGACCATCGCCATGATGAGCCCGGCTGCGATCGTCGTCCACATGATGATGTGCAACGGAATGGTCCACGCCTCGTCGGATTTCATGCCACTTGCGTCGAGCATCGAACGTGCCAGCAGGATCTCGGCTACGGCGCGACCAAGATGCGCATAGCCTGCACCACCGGTCTCGGGCAACGCATGCGCTGCGCAGATGCAGTGCTGTACACCGCGTAGACGCCACCATGTGCACGGCACGCGGGTTGCGAAAGGACTGGCGCGATGTCGAACGAGACCGTCCGCTACGACGATGCGATCGTCCGCCGCTTCGTCACTGCGACCATCGTGTGGGGCGCAGTCGGCATGCTGGTCGGACTGTGGTGCGCGCTGCAACTCGCGTTACCGGATCTGAACTTCGGTCCGTACTTCACGTTCGGACGGCTGCGGCCGCTTCACACGAACGCCGTGATCTTCGCATTCGCAGGCAACGGCATCTTCGCAGCGGTCTATTACTCGTCGCAGCGCCTGCTCAAAGCGCGACCGATCGATTGGTTGTCCAAGTTCCACTTCTGGGGCTGGCAAACGATCATTCTCGCCGCAGCGATCACGCTGCCGCTCGGCTTCACGCAGGGCAAGGAATACGCCGAGCTCGAGTGGCCGATCGACGTCGCGATCACGATCGTGTGGGTCGGGTTCGCGACGAACTTCTTCGCGATGGTTCGCAATCGGCGCGAGAAGCACCTCTATGTCGCGCTGTGGTTCTACATCGCGTCGATCGTGACGATCGCGATCCTCCACATCTTCAACAACCTCGTCATCCCGGCGGGCCTGTTCAAGAGCTACTCGCTCTACGCGGGCGTTCAGGACGCGTTCATGCAGTGGTGGTACGGCCACAACGCGGTCGCGTTCGTGCTGACGACGCCGTTCCTCGGCCTCATGTACTACTTCTTGCCGAAGGCAGCGGAGCGGCCGGTGTTCAGTTACCGGCTATCGATTCTCCACTTCTGGTCGCTCGTCTTCATCTACATCTGGGCGGGCCCACACCACCTGCACTACACCGCGTTGCCGCAGTGGGCCTCGACGCTCGGCATGATCTTCAGCGTCATGCTGTGGATGCCGTCGTGGGGCGGCATGATCAACGGCCTGCTCACGCTGCGCGGTGCGTGGAATCGCGTCGCCGAGGATCCGGTCCTGAAGTTCTTCGTCGTCGGCATCACGTTCTACGGCATGTCGACGTTCGAAGGACCGATGCTGTCGGTGAAGAGCGTCAACGCGCTCTCGCACTACACCGACTGGAACATCGCGCACGTCCACGGCGGCGCGCTCGGCTGGGTCGGTTTCATGGTGTTCGGCATGGTGTACTGGCTCGCACCGCGCCTCTATCAGACGAAGCTGTACTCGAAGAAGCTCGCGACGACGCACTTCTGGGTCGCGACGATCGGCATCGTCATCTACGTCATCGCGATGTGGGCGTCGGGCATCACGCAGGGCCTGATGTGGCGCGCGTTCGACGAGACCGGCCGTCTTCAGTACCCGGACTTCGTCGAGAGTGTGACGCGCATCGTGCCGATGTACTGGATGCGCGCACTCGGTGGCTCACTCTACATCACGGGGTTACTGATCGGCGCGTACAACCTCTTCAAGACCTGGCAGTCGCGGCCGGCGAAGTACGCGGAGATCGAAGTCGAAGCGCCGCCGATGGTGCGCGCGAAGAAGATAGCAGAGCGCGACAAGCGCGTGCTCGAGCGCGCAGCTGAATCGCCGCAGCACTGGCACCGCACGTGGGAAGGCCTGCCGGCGTTCTTCACGATCATGACCGCGGCGGCGGTGATCGTCGCCTCGCTGTTCGAGATCCTGCCGACATTCCTGATCGGCGGCAACGTGCCGACGATCAGCACGGTCAAACCGTACACACCGCTCGAGCTCTACGGCCGCGACATCTACCTGCGCGAGGGTTGTTACAACTGCCACTCGCAGATGGTCCGGCCGTTTCTCGACGAGACGGTGCGCTACGGCCAGAACGGCGAGCCGGCGGAGTACAGCCGCGCCGGCGAGTTTGTCTACGACCATCCATTCCAGTGGGGCAGCAAGCGCACCGGTCCGGATCTCGCGCGTGAAGGCGCCCGCCGCGACGAGCTTTGGCACCTGCGTCACTTCGAGAATCCGCGCTCGACGTCACCCGGCTCGGTGATGCCGAACTATCCGCACCTGCTTACCGACACGATCCCGTGGGACGTGATCCAGGACCGCGTCGATGCGATGGCGATGCTCGGTGTCCCGTATGACGCGACGGCGCTGAACCACGCAGCGAGCGAGGCGCAGCACCAGGCCGAGCACTACGCGAAAGAGCTCGCGACCGAAGGTGGTCCACCGAACATGCAGAACAAAGAAGTCATCGCGCTCATCGCGTACATGCAGCGGCTCGGCGTCGATATCCGCCTGAGCAAGCAAGGAGGTACCAAGTGATCCGGCTATCCGAGCTCGTGTCGGCATTGTCGCCGACGCATTTCGCCCAGCTCGCACTCATCTTGTTCATGGCGGTGTTCGTCGCGGTCGCGATCCGTCACGGCGGCAAGCGTCGCGCGGCCGAGCACGCGCAGTGCGCACAGCTTCCGCTCGCAGACGACGCCGGCCAGGCCGGCCTCGTCCGATCGATGACACGGGGCGACGCGGGAGAACGCAAATGACGCCGCCCAGCATTGCCGGCACCGCCGAAGCGGGTGTTCCAGAGAAGACCGACGAGCCGCGCGTCCTCGAGCACGCCTACGACGGCATTCGCGAGTACGACAACCCGCTGCCTGGTTGGTGGCGCGCAATCTTCTGGATGACGATCGTGTTCGCCGCCGGTTATTGGGTCTGGTTCCACGTCGGTGGCTGGGGCAACATGCCCGACGCGAAGTATCGGGTCGCGCTCGCCGAGTACACCGAGCAGAAGGGTCAGCGCGAAGCGGCTGAAGCCCGCGACGTCAGTGAGGAGTCGCTCGCCCGCATGGCGCATGACCCGAAGGCGGTCGAGCACGGCCAGGCGATCTTCGCGTCGAGGTGCGTGAGCTGCCACACCGAGGATGGTCACGGCCTGATCGGCCCGAACCTCACCGATCGCTATCAGCTCCACGGCACGACGCGCATGGACATCTTCAAGACCATTCGCGGGGGTGTCTCGGGCACCGCGATGCTCGCGTGGGGCGAGCAGATGCCCGCGTCCGACATCGTCAACGTCGCCGCGTTCGTGACCACGCTGCGCGGCAAAGACATCCCCGGCAAAGAGCCGCAAGGCCAGCCCGTGGAGCCGTTCAAATGACCCACAACGTCCCGACCGATCGCGTGCTGTCCACGCTCAACCAGGACGGGACGCGCAATTACATTCGGCCAAAGCTCGCGCACGGGCGGTTTCTCACGCGGCGGCGCGTTGTCGGCTTTCTGCTGATCGCGCTGTTCGTGCTGTTGCCGCGGCTGCGCATTCACGGTCATCCGGCGCTGCTGATCGATCTCGTCACGCGCGAGATCCACGTGTTCGGCGCACTGTTCAGGCCGAGCGAGGGCTTCGTGCTCGCGCTACTCGGCATCACGATCGTGATCGCGGTGTTTCTCGTCACCGCGCTGTTCGGTCGCGTGTGGTGCGGTTGGGGCTGCCCGCAGACCGTGTACCTCGAGCTCGTGTTCCGTCCGATCGAACGCTGGCTCGAAGGCAGCCGCGGTCAGCGCGCGAGTCCGCTGCGCATGGTGATCAAGTGGACACTGTATTCGGCCGTCGCGTTTGCGCTGTCGAACGTATTCCTCGCGTACTTCGTCGGCACCGATCGACTGGAGCAGTGGGTGTTCGGCTCGCCGCTCGACCATCCGATCGGCTTCACGATCGTCATCGCGGTCGCGGCGTTGATGCTGCTCGACTTCGGCTGGTTCCGCGAACAGCTCTGCACGATCGCGTGCCCCTATGGGCGACTGCAATCGGTCCTGCTCGACAAGCAGTCGCTGATCGTCGGTTACGACGTCGGACGCGGCGAGCCGCGTACGAAACCGAAGAAGAAATTGCCTGTGGTGGGCGGTGACTGCGTCGATTGTTCGGCGTGCGTCAGCGTCTGCCCGACCGGCATCGACATTCGCGATGGCCTGCAAATGGAGTGCATCGGCTGCGCGCAATGCATCGATGCGTGTGACGCCGTGATGGACAAGTTGAACCGCAAGCGCGGCCTGATTCGCTACACGTCGCAGGACGAGCTCGCCGGTAAACCGCGCCGCGTGTGGCGGATGCGCACGATCATCTATCCACTGCTGCTCCTTGTCGCGGGCGGCATGCTCGCGTGGTCCGTGGAAGCGCGCGAGAGCACCGAGGTGTGGATCGAACGCGTGCAAGGACCGAGCTTCGTCGAGCTGCCTGACGGCAAGATCTCGGCGCAAGCGCGGATCAAGCTCGAGAATCAGGGCGACAGCGAGCGGCGCTATCACCTGCTGCTCGTCGAATCGCCGGGGGCATCCCTGCGCAGCCAGCCGATGTGGACGATCAAGCCGCACAAGTCGCTGGAGATTCCGATCTTCATCGACGTGCCGCGTGAGTCTTTCGTCGACGGCAAGCGCCGCGTGTTTCTTCGTATCCACGACAGCGGTGGGTTCGAACGCGTCGTGACGCTGACGCTGCTCGGACCCGTAGGAGCGACGCGATGAGTGCAAAGCACAAATGGATCGCCGCGATCGTCGGCCTCTTGGTCGCAAACGTCCTCGCGATGGTCTTCCTGATCGTGGTCGCGAACGGCGAGGGCCACTCGAAGGTGCTGCCTAGCTACAAGGGCGTGATCGAGAAGACGGTCGTGGAGAAGACAGGCGGCGTGGAGAAGAAATGACCTTCGCGTTGCTCGCAGGCATCGTGGTGACCAGCGTCGTCGGTAGCGTGCATTGCCTCGCGATGTGCGGGCCGCTCGTCGGTCTTCACGGCGGCGCGGCGACCACGCGGCTCGCGATCACTCACTCGCTCGGCCGTCTGACGACGTACGTGCTATTCGGTGCGATTGCGGGCGCGATCGGTAGCGCGGTCGATCTCGCGGGTCGGGTCGGCAACATCCAGCGTGCGGCAACGCTGCTCGCGGCTGGTTTGATTGCGACCGTCGGTATCGCGCAGCTCGTTCATGCGTACGTTCGTCGTGCTAGAGCCCGAAGGGACGCCCGAGGTCATATGCAACTCAGTTGCATATCGTCTCGAACGCGGAACGATTCGAGCATACGAAGGCTGGCGTTCGCCACGGCACTCGTCCAGGCCGACGTGAACCTGCGCCGATCGACGAGCACCGCGGAACCGGTTCAGCCGGCCGCTGCGAGTGCTGTCGGGCTGAACGACTCCGCGCTTGCGGCGAGGGCTGTCGGACCTATGGGCTCGGCGGTCGCGGCGAGTGCCGACGGATCGAAGCGCTCGGCGTTCACATCGGTGCTGGTGCGAATCCGGCCGAAGAGTGCGGCGAAGCGCTCCTACTTGATCGGCACGCTTACGGGGCTCCTTCCGTGCGGTTGGCTGTGGGCGTTCGTCATCGCAGCGGCGGGAACGGGCTCTATCGCGGGCGGTGCTGCCGCGATGTTCGCGTTCTGGCTGGGAACGGTTCCGGCGATGGTGGGCCTACTGCGGGTGACCGGACCCGTGCTCGCGCGGATTCGCGCACGCATGCCGGCGATCACTGCCGTTGCGTTGATCGTGCTCGGGTTTGGCACGCTGGCACTGCGCTGGCGAGACGCTGGCATCACGCAAGTCGATAAACCGCATTGCCACTGCCATGACCACGGAGCGTCGTCGTGACGGCCGCGCTCGCGCACGCCTGCGCGCACTGCAGCTTGCCGATCCCGGCCGGGCGCGGCGGCGACTTCTGCTGCGCCGGCTGCGAGGTCGTGCACGGTGCGATCGCCGAGTACGGGCTCGCCAAGTTCTACGCGTTGCGCGCGCCGGTCGACGCGAAACCCGCGAACACGACCACGCGGAGCTACCGCGAGCTCGATGACCCGGCGTTCCAGCGCCTGCACGTGCGCACGGACACCGGGGGCCGCGCGCATGCCGCGCTGTACGTCGAGGATCTGCGCTGCACCGCGTGCGTCTGGTTGATCGAAGCGACGCCGCGGTGCGTGGACGGTGTCGAGACGGTGCGCGTCGATCTAGGGCGCAGCCGCGCCGACGTCACCTGGGATCCGAGCACGACCTCGCTCGCTGCCGTCGCGCGGCACCTCGATCGTATCGGCCACGGCGTGCACCCGTATCGCGGCCTCGATCGCGATGCGCAACGGCGCCGCGAAGATCGCGTCCTGCTCGTCAAGCTCGGTGTCGCCGGCGCTGCCGTGGGCAACCTGATGCTGCTCGCGATCGCGCTGTACTGCGGCTTGTTCCAGGGCATGAACGCGGCGGACACCACCTTCTTCCGGTGGGCGTCGATGCTCGTCGCGGTGCCAACGCTCGGCTACGCCGCAACGCCGATGTTCCGCACCGCGCTCGGTGCGCTGCGTGCGCGGCGGCTCCACCTCGATCTGCCGCTCTCGATCGGAATTCTCGCCGGCCTCGTGTGGGGGACCGCAAACGTGGTGCGCGGGGTCGGCGAAATCTATTTCGACAGCCTCGCGATGCTCGTGTTTCTGCTGCTCGTCGCGCGCTGGATCGTGCTGCGCCATCAGCGTCGCGCCTCGACGGCGGCCGAGCTGCTGCTCGCGCTGACGCCGAGTCGTGCGCGCCGAGTCACGCCGACCGGTATCGATGACGTGCCGATCGAAGCGATCGCCGAGGGTGACGTCGTCGAGGTGCGAGCGACCGAGACGATTCCGGTCGATGGCACGATCGCGCGCGGCGCATCGACGATCGACAGCGGTCTGCTCACCGGTGAGTCGCGGCCCGTCGATGTCGACGTCGGCGCGACCGTACATGCGGGCACGGTGAACCTGTTGGCACCGATCCAGATCGTGGCGGTTCGCGTCGGCGAGCAGACGCGCGTCGGTGCGCTCGTCGCGAGCATCGAGCAACTGTCAGCGCGCAAGGCGCCGATCGAGCGGCTTGTCGATCGGATCGCGGGCCGATTCGTGCCGGTCGTCACCGTCGCAGCGGTCGTGACGTTCATCGTGTGGTCGCTGCTCGCGTCACCCACGGTCGGCGCCGAGCACGCGATGGCGCTCTTGATCGTGACGTGCCCGTGCGCGCTCGCGCTCGCGACACCGCTGGCCGTCACGGTCGCGCTCGGCCGCGCCGCGCGTCGCGGCATCTTGATCAAAGGTGCAGATGCGCTCGAGCGGTTGGCGACACCCGGCACGATGTTCGTCGACAAGACTGGCACACTCACCGAGGGCAAGCTCGCGGTTGCATCGTGGTACGGCGATGTCGATGCGCGTGCGCTCGCGGCGGCGGTCGAGGCTGGTAGTGCGCATCTGATCGCGCGTGCGATCGCGGCTGCGGCGACACCGGCGGCAGCGGCAACCGACATCCAGGAG
>DASUFX010000774.1:0-4293 GCA_036274355.1 Kofleriaceae bacterium
TGTCCGTCGTCACGCGTGACGGCGCGGAGTTGGCCCGCGGGCTCGCCGCCTACCCCGGAGATGATCTGCGCAAGATCCAGGGCTTGCATTCGGCCGGTATCGAGGCCAGGCTGGGATACAAGTCCATCGACGAAGCCATTCACCGGGATGATCTCGTAATCTTGTGACCTCCTCGATCGAGCTAACCAAGCTGATTCGAGGCGTGGGCCAGGCGGCGCGCGCAGCGGCCAGGATCGTCGCGAAGGCCCCCGCAGAGCAGCGCACGCGGGCACTCGCAGCGATCGCCACCGCGATCGATGCCCAGCGCGCCGAGATCCTGGCAGCGAATGCGAAGGATGTCGCGGCGGCCGAAGCCGCGAAGACCGCACCCGCGATGGTCGACCGGCTACGCCTCGACGACAAGCGCATCGCCGCGCTCGTCCGTGCGGTGAACGAGATCGCCGATGCGCCCGAGGTGCTCGGCCGCGTCGAGAAGGTCGAGACGCGCCCGAATGGACTCGAGGTGTCGCGCGTTCGCATTCCGCTCGGCGTGATCGCGATGATCTACGAAGCGCGGCCGAACGTCACCGTCGACGCCGCAGCGCTCTGCCTCAAGGCAGGCAACGCGTGCATCTTGCGCGGCGGTCGTGAAGCGCTCGAAAGCAACCGCACGCTACTTCGCGCCGTGCAGGATGGCCTCGCAGCAGCCGGCCTACCGAGCGAAGCAGTGCAGCTCGTGCCGATCACCGATCGCGAAGCGATTGCCGAGCTGGTCAAGCTCGACGAGTTGATCGATCTCTGCATCCCGCGCGGCGGCGAAGGCCTGATCCGCTATGTCGCCGACCACGCACGCGTGCCGGTGATCAAGCACTACAAGGGCGTCTGCCACGTCTACGTCCACGCGGCTGCCGATCTCGCACTGGCCGCGAAGATCGTCGAAAACGCGAAGGTGTCGCGGCCTGGTGTCTGCAACGCTCTCGAGACGGTGCTCGTCGATCGCGCAATTGCGGAACAATTCATCCCCATGCTCGTGACGACGCTGTCACCGCGAGTCGAGCTGCGCGGCGATGACACAGTCCGGAAGCTCGGTGGTACATCGGTCAACATTGCGACGGACGATGACTGGCACGCCGAGTACCTCGATCTCATTCTTGCAGTTCGCGTGGTCGACGGGATCGACGCTGCGATCGAGCATATCGAGCGCTACGGTTCTAATCACACCGAGTCGATCATCACGCGCGATCAAACCGCTGCCGATAAGTTCTTGCGCGAAGTCGATTCGTCGACTGTCATGGTCAACGCGTCGACCCGCTTCGCCGACGGTGGCGAGCTCGGCCTCGGTGCGGAAATCGGCATCTCGACGACGCGACTGCACGCCTACGGACCGATGGGAGCCGAAGGCCTCACCACCACCAAGTTCGTCGTCCGCGGGAGCGGACAGATTCGTACGTAGAGGAGGAACGAGCGACGCATGACCAAAGTCAAAAAGAGCGCCCCCAAGGCTGTACGATCGACACCGCTGTCGCGAGGCAGAAGTAGCTCGCCAGCGTCGACAAGCCAGCCGCAATCTACCGAAGGCCTCGACGGCGCGATGCGCGCGCTAACGCTGGCACTGGACAAGAAGGCGCTCGAGCCGGTCTTGCTCGACGTCCGTCATCTCTGTTCGTTCTGCAATTACCAGCTGATCATCTCCGGACGCAGCGAACGCCAGGTCGACGCGATCGCCGATGCGATCGAGCTCGGCCTCAAGCAAGAGGACATGCGACCGATCAGCACCGAAGGTGCGCGCACCGGCCAATGGGCGCTGCTCGACTACGGTGACTTCGTCGTCCACGTCTTCCTGCACGCCGCGCGCGAGCACTACGATCTCGAAGGCCTGTGGAACGACGCGCCGCGCGTGCCGATCGACGTGCCCGCCGACGCGCGCCTGCCGCCCGAAGAGACGTACGAAACGTCCGCCGTTCCGTGAAGATCTTCGTCGGCGCGATCGGCAGGCTGAAAGAGCCATACTTCGTCGCCGCCGAAGACGAGTATCGCAAGCGCCTGCGTCCGTACTGCACGCTCACCGTGCACGAAGCGAAAGACGAGGCGGCGCTGCTCCGTGCCCTACCCGACGGCGCGCAGCTGTTCGTGTTCGACGAGCGCGGCGAGTCGATGACGAGCGCACAGTTCGCCGAGCTGCTCGCCGCCGAAGCGCAGCACGGCAAGGGCGCGCCACTCGCGTTCCTGATCGGCGGCGCCGACGGTCATAGCGACGCGGTCCGCAAGCGCGCGAAGAAGCTGATCGCGTTCGGCAAGCTCACGATCGCGCACCGCCTCGTGCGCATTCTCGTGCTCGAGCAGCTCTACCGCGCATTCAAGATCGTGCGCGGCGAGCCATACCACCGCGACTAGCTCACATCGGCCGAACGTCGAAGCCGTAGTCGCCGTGGATATAGAGCAGGCAGCCGCTCGCCGACGTGCAGCGCTCGCTGTGCTTGTAGCCACCTTGCTGCGTACGGACAGCGTACGGACAGGGGTCAGACATGCCTTGTATGCATTCGTCGGACGGGCTTTCGAGCAACGCATACAAGTCATGTCTGACCCCGTCCGCGATGTCTGACCCCGTCCGTACGACGGTGCGCAGCTGTTCGTGTTCGACGAGCGCGGCGAAGCCATCACGAGCGCGCAGTTTGCCGAGTTGCTCGCGGCCGAAGCGCAGCACGGCAAGGGCGCGCCACTCGCATTCTTGATCGGCGGCGCCGACGGCCACAGCGATGCGGTCCGCAAGCGCGCGAAGAAGTTGATCGCGTTCGGCAAGCTCACGATCGCGCACCGCTTGGTGCGTATTCTCGTGCTCGAGCAGCTCTACCGCGCGTTCAAGATCGTGCGCGGCGAGCCATACCACCGCGACTAGATCAGAGCGTGCCGCCGTCGGGCCAGTGCTTCCAATGCGTATTCGGTGGCAGCGACGGTTGGTACCGGCTCGTGTCGCCGGTCGCGAGAACCTCCGCTAGTTGCCGAAACGACTCGACGTGACTCGGCCATTGGCTCTTCACGAGATCCGGGTGATGCCAGTCCTCGAGCTGGAGGATCAGCTGTGTGCCGGGCACGACGTTGACGCAGCGTTCGCTTGGCGTAGCGAGGACGCCATCGCGATACTCGACAGCCAGATAGCGGCAGAGCTCGAAGATGTGGATGCGGTTCGGATCCGCCAGCTCGATACCGACTCCTTGCAGAGCTGCTCGTGACGGCAGCCGGCGCGCCTGCCCGCGCAACGTCAGCTCGCCGTCCGGATCATCGGTGACAAGCTCCTCGTCGATCCACGGTCCATCGTCGATCGGATAGAGGAAGCAGTGCTCGTCATGTGGATGGGCCCGCAGGTAATTGCGATGCGCCTCTTCTGTCACGTAGTTGCTCGCCGGCTTGCGATTGGCGAGCCGGCTGCCGAATGTGCCAATGTCCAGCGTCGGTACGCCTGCACGCGGTGAGTAACCGAAGATCTCGATCACGACGGCCCAGTCGAGATCAGAGCGGTACAACGAAAGGCGGGCCGCGGCCGGATAGACGTAGCCGTTGTCGAGCATCGGAAACGAGAACGATTGGCTCTCTGCGTCGAGGACTCCCAGGATCTCAGCAGCACTTGCCATGTCCGGCATGATTGCACGGACTACATCGGCCGGACGTCGAAGCCGTAGTCGCCGTGGATGTAGAGCACGCAGCCGCTCGCCGACGTGCAGCGCTCGCTGTGCTTGTAGCCGCCTTGCTGCGAGACATACGAGCCCGGCGTCAGCGTGAATGCGGGGTCACCGGACTGGGCGTACTCGACAGTGCCGGCGAGCACGACCATGCGCACGTCGTGGCCGTGCATGTGCCAGAACGTCGCCGTGCTGGGCTTGAGCTCGACGAACACGCCGAACGAGCCGGTCTCGACGGTGCCCCACGCGGGCGCGAACTGGCGATCAGGACCGTATGGCTCCCACGCGAGCGAGCCCGCGGACTGCTGGCCCCGCGGAATCGTGTGCTCGTAGAACGTGCACGGTGCTGCAGCGTGGCACTCGATGCCGTCCTGCGGTGGCCCTCCCATCGCGATCAACTCGACGTGCGGCTTGGCGTCGAGCTGGATCGCGACACGATCATGCAGGTCCGTCGAAGGCCGACCGCGCGACTTCGCTGGCAACATGAGCAGGCGACCGACGTCTTCACCGACGGTCCACAGCACGGCCATCTTCGTGGCCTCCGCCTTGCCTTGCCAGATGAGCTTGTCCGCCGCGATCACCGTCGGCGCACGATGCGGCGCCGGATCGCCGTGGCTGGTCGCAGCGGCGGGCTGCG
>DASUFX010000775.1:0-4616 GCA_036274355.1 Kofleriaceae bacterium
GAGCGCGAAACGGCCGATCGAAAGCTGAAGGATGCGGTCGCGCGTGCGGACCAGGCCGAGCGCGCACAGAAGAGCCTCGAGGCGGCGCTCGAAGCAGCGAAGACCGACGCGCAGAAGGCACGCGACGAAGCGGGCCGCGCGAAGGCGGCCGCCGAGTCGAAAGACAAGCAGCTGATCGAAGCTGCGGCGGGCACGCCCGTGCCGTCGGGAGTCTCAGGTGCCGGGGAGATCGCGACTCGTGCGCGCGAGGTCTACGAGGCGATCAACGACATCCTGTCGGAGATGCGCAACAACATGGTCCTCGTGCAGGGCGAGCTGCCGAATCTCCAGGCCGATGGCGAGACGATGCAGGCGGTGACGGATGCCGTCGAAGCGCTCGTCGATAGTGCCGAGACTGCGAAGGGCGCATTGCGCGGCCTGCGCGATTTAGCGGAGACGAAGTGAATGACGATCGAGCACAAGCGCAGCAGTAAGGCGGAGATCGAAGATCTGGTGAAGGCGCGGTACTCGCTGATCTGGATCTCGTCGGCAGAAGAGCAACGCGTCGAGGAACAACTGCGTAAGCTGTGTGTCGAGCGCGAGATGCGGCTCGAGATCTGGTCGATCACCGAGGGCTTCAAGACGGTCGCGAACGGGCAGGGCACGCGCGACGTCAAAGACCCGATGAAGGCGATCGATCACGTGCTGCGCAGCGAAGGCCGCGCGTTGTTCGTGCTGCGCGACTTCCATCCGTTCTTGAAGGAGCCGGCGGTCGTGCGCCGGCTGCGCGATGCGGCGACCGAGCTGCGCAAGACGAAGAAGAGTCTGCTCGTGCTGTCGCCGGTCACGAAGATTCCGCCCGAGCTCGAGAAGAGCATCAGCGCGGTGCTCGATTGGGAGCTGCCGAATCGCCAGGAGATCGAGCAGGCCGCGCGCAAGGTGCTGCCGAACCTGCCCCAGGCGACGCAGCAGGTGATCGAGAGCGATCCGACGTTCATGGAGCGCGTCGTCGAAGGCGCGCTCGGCCTCACGCTCGTCGAGGCGGAGAACGTGTTCGCGAAGAGCGCGGTGCGCACGCACACGTTCGATCTCGAGACCATCCTCGAGGAGAAGAAGCAGATCATTCGCAAGAGCGGTCTGCTCGAGTACTACGAGCACCGCGAAGAGTTCTCCGACGTCGGCGGCATGGAAGTCCTCAAGGACTGGCTCGTCAAACGTCGCAATGCGTTCAGCTCGCGTGCGCGCGATTTCGGGCTGCCGCTGCCGAAAGGCATCTTGCTGATCGGTGTGCCGGGTACCGGTAAGTCGCTCACGGCGAAGGCAGTCGGCGCGCTGTGGCAGATGCCGCTGTTGCGTCTCGACGTCGGCAAGATCTTCGGCGGCCTCGTCGGTAGCTCGGAAGAAAACATTCGCTCGGTGATCCGCACGTGTGAAGCGGTCGCGCCGGCGATCCTGTGGATCGACGAGCTCGAGAAAGGCTTCTCGGGCACGCAGTCGTCGGGCTCGACCGACGGCGGCACGACGTCGCGCGTGTTCGCGTCGTTCATCACGTGGCTGCAGGAGAAGACGACGCCGGTGTTCGTGATCGCGACCGCGAACAACGTCCACCAGCTGCCGCCCGAACTGCTTCGCAAAGGCCGCTTCGACGAGATCTTCTTCTGTGATCTGCCCGACCGCGAAGACCGGCGCCAGATCATGGACATCCATCTGCGCAAGAAGAACCGCGACCCCGGTCAGTTCGACATGGACAAGCTGATCGACGCGACGGTCGACTACTCGGGTGCCGAGCTCGAGCAGGCGGTGATCGCCGCGCTCTACGACGCGTTCGACAGCGGCAACGACCTCGACACCGAAGGGCTGCTCAAGACCGTCACCGAGATCGTGCCGCTCGCGATCACGATGCGAGAGATGATCGACTCGATGCGTGAGTGGGCCCGCACGCGTGCCCGCATGGCGTCGTCGCGGGCGAAGTCGCCCAAGAAAGAGGGCTGGATGGCGCGCTACGGCGCCCCGAAAGCGGGTCTCGGCGACAAAGGCCCCGAGCCCGGCGACGACGACACGCGGAAGCTAGAGCTGTAGAAAGCCGTAGAACGGGAGACTCATGTCGCATTTCACCAAGTGCGCGCTCAAGATGACGAACCTCGCGGCGCTCAAGAAAGCGCTCGCGGATATGCAGCTCAAGTTCACCGAGGCGGAGCAGAACCAGTCGGTGACCGTGCGCGGCTATCGCGGTGACAAGCTGCAGGCTGCGATCTCGATCGACATGGGCCGCTACGACATCGGCGTGATCGCGAACCAGGACGGCACGTACGACATCACGGCCGACTGGTGGGGCGTCGAGACGACGAAGGGCGTGTCCGAGGAAGAATTCAAGAACACGCTGTCGCAGAAGTACCAGTACCACAACGTCAAACAGGCCTGCGAAGAGAAGGGCTACGCGGTGGAGGAAGAGGTGAACGAGGAGGATGGCTCGATTCGCTTGGTCGTTCGAAAGTGGGTAGGCGAATGAGGAAGCAAGATATCGAGATCGTCATCAACGCGAAGGGCGAGGTGACGTTTCAGGTCAAAGGCGTGAAGGGCGGTAGCTGCATCGACGAGACGAAGTTTCTGGAGGCCGCGCTCGGTGGCGAAGCGGCCGTCGTCGACCAGCAGAAGACCGGCGAATACTACGAGCAATCCGAGGGTTACGTGTCGACGTGGTCTGGGGAAGGCAAGGACGAGTAACCTCGTAAAAGGATTCGCGTGTCGGACGACCAGAACGACCAGAACGGCCAGAACCAGGAAGAGCTCTCCGACGAGCTCGCGCGGAAATACGATCCAGAGCGCCTGCTCAAGCTCGTCTCGCGCAAGGCGGGCCGTGGCGAAGCGCTCGACGCGTCGATTCGCAGCAAGTACGAGAAGCGATTCGGCGTCGACCTCGGTCACGTTCGCGTCGTGACCGGCGAGTTCGCCGAAGAGTTCAACAAGCAGCGCGATGCCTACGCCGTCACGGTCGGCGGCACCGGCATGATCCTGATGGGCAATTCGCCCGAGAAGGCCGCGGGCACGCGCGCCGGCGAAGCACTGCTCGCCCACGAGCTGACCCACGTCGCGCAGGCGCAGCGCGGTCTGCACAATCGCGGTCGCGAGGTCGACTTCACGCATGCCGACGAAATCGAGGCACACGCGGTCGAGCACGAGGTCGAACAAGGCCACGAAGGCGGGCAGGGCGCCGCCGACGAAACTGCGAAAGCCGCGCAGGCCGCCATGGCCGCGGCCGAGAAACAGAAAGAGCAGATCGAGAAGATCAAGGCGCGCGTCCTCGAGATGATGGGCGAAGGCGCGCGAAATCAGTACCTAAGGAACGGCGTTACGCGCCGACCCTGATCGCCCGTCCACGGGGTATCCTTCGAGCGTGACGGATCAGAGCGCCGACGCAGGCGTCGTGCAATCGCGGGTGCAGCTCGAGCGGCTGGTCGCCGACGACGAGCTCGCCGGTCGCACGATTGCCGGCTTCGCGGCGCCGTCCGTCGGTTTGCGTTCGATCGATCTCGATGGTGTCACGCTCGACCGCCTCGATCTGCGCGGCTGCGACGCCGAGGACACTCGACTCGAGCGCGCCGAGCTGAAGCATAGCGATCTGCGCACGTCGCAGTGGAAGGGTGCGCTGTGGCACCGCGTGCGCGCGAAGGATTGTGATCTGACCGAGCTCGATCTCAGCGGCGCTCAGCTCATGCGTTGCGAGCTCGGCCCGGTGCGGATGGCGCGCGTGCGCTTCCACAAGGCACGCATCCAGGACACGACGTTCAAAGAGAGCGAGCTGTACTCGGCGGACTTCGCCGGCGCCATGCTGCTCAAGTGCGAGTTTGAAGGCTACGAGCACGCGACGGTGTCGCTGTCGCGCACCGACTGGACCGGCGCGACGCTGTTCGATGTCGATTTCAAGCGCGCCAACATGTACGGCGCGACGCTGCGTGGCGCAGTGCTCGTGCGCTGCGATCTGCGCAGCGTGAATCTGTGTAGTGCGGATCTGACCGGTGCGCGGTTCGTCGGTTGCGAGATGACCGGCGCTGACCTCGACGGAGCAACGTTCTAGGAGTCGTCATGCCCTCTCGTCCCGACCTACGCGAGCTCGCTGCCAACGTCAAAGAAGCGTTTGGCGAGATGGATCGCGAGACGCTGCTCGAGATCCTGACGTTCGTGGTCAAGGAGTACGTCGTCGAGGGACCGCCGCCGATGCTCGTCCATCAAGCGGAGACGCTCGCCGACCTGCAAGGCCTCACGTTCGCGCAGCTGATCCAGGCGCTGCAGACGCGGCTCGATCATCCAGAGCTGGCGATGTTCGCCGTCGATGGCGATCAAGTGAGCGTGCGCGTCGGCGGCGTGATGCAGCCGCTGCTCGCCGCGCGTCAGCCGATGACGGCACAACCTGCCGAGCAGCCGCGGCCGCAGCCTGGCGTGCGCGTCGTCGAGACGAGCGTCCAGCAGCGCCCTGCTGCGCCGGTGCCCGCACGGACATCCGGCAACGCGCCACCGCCGGCGCGCGGCCTTTCGGTACGCGGACGTCCGCAAGGTGAAGCGGCCGGCGAAGCGCCGCCGCAAGCGCAACAACCACCGCAGCCGCCGGCTGCGCAGGGTCAGCAACCGCCGCAAGGTCA
>DASUFX010000776.1:0-15035 GCA_036274355.1 Kofleriaceae bacterium
GGACTTCGAAGTCGATCCCACCGATGCAAAGGCCGACGGGCTACCACCCACGTTCGATCAGAACATGGTCTTCACCGATGCACTGCTCACCGACTCGCTCGCGATGAGCGTGGATGACGTGCAGGCGTTCTTCGAGAACAACGCGTACGGCACGCGCTCGTGGCTCGCATCGTATCAAGCCGGCGGCATGACCGCGGCCGAGATGGTGGTCGAAGCGGCGGTCGCGCACGAGATCAATCCGATCGTGCTCATCGCGCGCATGCAGGTCGAGACGTCACTCGTCAGCAAGACGACCGCGCCGTCACAACGCTTGCTCGATCGCGCGCTCGGTTGCGGCTGCCCGGATGGTGGCACCTGCAACCCCAGCTACAGCGGGCTACATCGCCAGCTCGATTGCGGCGCAAGAACGCTGCGGCGCTGGTACGACGCATCGATCGACGGCAGCGGAGAATGGCTGAAAGGCCGTACGAGGCGCACGCTCGACGGCCGCAGCGTCACGCCGATCAGTCACGCAACAGCGACGCTGTATGCGTACACGCCGTGGGTTCTCGTCGGCAGCGGTGGCACGTGGCTCGCGTGGAATGTAACGCGCAAATACGTGCGTCACGCGACGACGACAAACACGATCCATTAGCTGACATCGCCGCACGTTAGGCGATCAGATCGTCCTGTCTGATTGCTTACCGAGATCACGCGAGTTGGGCTGCGCGTGCTGACGTGCAACGATGGCGGTCATGAGACCACCGGGATGGCTCGTCGCCGTGCTCGTGGGCGCGTTCGCAGGACTCGTGTTCGCGGGCGTATCCACCTACGACTTTGTTCAACATCTCGATCGACAAGTGCACAGCGTGCACTGCTCGTTCATTCCTGGCGCAGGAGCATCAGCAGGAGCGACCGGCTGCCAGGCCGCGATGATGAGCTCGTACTCGTCGGTGTTCCGCACCAGCATCTGGGGCGGCATTCCGATCTCGCTTCCTGCGATGGCCGTGTTCGCGTTCATCTTGTTCTACGGCGTCGACTTGCTGCTGAGCCGCCGCAAGGATGATCCGCGCGCGACCGCGTTCCTCGCACTCGCATGCGCGTTGCCGGCGCTCGCGTCGGTCACGATGCTCACGATCTCGCTGACGAAGCTCGGCACGGTGTGCAAGCTGTGCGTCGCGATCTACATCGCAAGCGCGCTGTGTCTCACCGGCGCGATCATCGTGTGGCGTCGCGCAGTGCGCGGCAGCACCGAGTCGGTCGGCTCCGCAAAGAACGGCGCGTCGCTCGAAGCACAGGTCGAGTCGCCGCCGGCGTCGAACGGCTTTCTCGGCACGATGTTCGGCATCGGCGTCGGCTTCGTCGCGGTGCCGCTGATCCTCTACATGATGATGGCGCCCGATCACGGCAAGTTCATCGGCACGTGCGGCGTGCTGGAGAAGCCAGACGACACGTACGGCGTGATGGTTCCGGTGCACCCGAGCGGCAAGGCGCAGGCACTCGAGATCCTCGATCCGCTGTGCCCCGCATGCAAAGCGTTCGAAGCGCGGCTCGAATCGTCGGGCATGCTCGACGATTTGAATCGCAAGGCGATCTTGTTTCCGCTCGATACGACCTGCAACTGGATGATCACCGAGAACACGCACCCCGGTGCGTGCGCGGTGAGCGAGGCCGTGCTGTGCGCGGGCGACAAAGCGCCCGAGGTCATCAAATGGGCGTTCGAGGTGCAAGACAGCGTGCGCGAGCAGACGAAGGCGGATCCGACCGCTGCCGAGCGCATCGTGAAGCAGCGCTGGCCCGAGCTCGCGGCGTGCGTCGGCTCGCCGGAAGCAAAGTCGCGACTCAACAAGTCGCTGCGATGGGCCGTGAGCAACAACATCCGCGTGCTGACGCCGCAGCTGTTCATCGACAACGTCAAGCTCTGCGACGAGGACGTCGACATCGGCCTCGACTACGCGCTGGCCAAGATGCTCGACGGCAATCTGCAGTCGCGCGTGGTGCACACCGCGAAGCCGGTCGAAGGCACGTCGCCGTCGACTGCGCCGCTGCCGACGTATCAGTCGGGTCAGCAGGCCGGCGAGACGAAGCTCCCGGCAACGACGCCGCAGCCGGCGACGACGCCTGGTGAGACGAAGCCGGCTGAAACCAAGCCCGCAGAAACGAAGCCGGGTGAAACGACCCCGACGGAAGCGAAGCCAGCCGAGACGAAACCGGCGGACAAGCCAGCCGAGACCAAGCCGCCCGAGGCGAAACCGGCGGAGACGAAGCCGGCCGAGACAAAGCCCACGGAAACGAAACCGGCGGAGACGAAGCCTGCGGAGGGTCCGGTGACGTCGCCGGGTGGAACGGACAAGCCCGCGATGCCGGCTGAAGAGAAGCCGGGCAATGGAGGTGGCCAATGACCCCGATCAGAATCGGCGTGCTCGTCGTCCTGCTCGCGATTCCCGCGGCGGCGACGGCAAAATGGATCAGCTCGGCGGATAGCCGGCTGCAAGAGATGACTGCAAATCCGGCAGAAGCACCGGCGGTGGCTGCTGCTGCCGACGTCGGCTACTGCAGTCCGGAGCTGAAGAAGATCTTGCGTCGCGTGCTGATGAGCTGTGGTCTCGTCGGCGGTGAAGCTGCGCGCGGCTGCCAGCCGGTGCAGGCAAAGAACGTTGCGACGATGAGTGGCAACGACTTCAACGCGCTGTTCCGGCCGATGAAGGAGCGTGGCGGCATCATCCAGTTCGATCTCGACAAGAGCGACCTCGATCCCGGCGACATCGAGCTCATCGACAAGGTGTTCTCGGAACAGAAGGGTGCGAGCTGGTTCTTCGTCGTGTCGCGTGCGTCGCCCGAGGGCTCGGTCACGCACAACCGCGATCTGTCGAAGGCGCGCGCCGAGTCGGTGATGGGCCATCTGCGCGAGCGCTTCAAAGATCCTGACCTCGACAAGGAAGTCGGTCTGCTCTGGCTCGGCGAGGAATTCGCGCAGCTCGAGACCGAGTTCTGCGAGTGGAAACGCAGCACGACAGGTACCACCTGCTCCCCCGAGGAGCTCAACCGGAGCGCGTTTGTCGCATGGATCGACTGTCAGCTCTGATCATCGTCATCGCGCTCGCAGGCTGTGACTCCGGCAAACAGGAGCCAGCACCCGGCCGCGCCGACACGACGAAAGTCGCGAAGAAGGACGTCAGCACGGCCGCGTTCTGCGACGTCGAGTTCAAAGGCACGAGCGGCCCGAAGTTCACGGTGCCCAAGCTCGTCGGCGGCGACATCGCGCCGAGCGCATCGACGTGGCGGTGGATCAACGTGTGGGCGACGTGGTGCAGGCCGTGCGTCGAAGAGATGCCGCGACTCGCGCGCTGGCGCGAGAAGCTCGGCGCGAAGTACGAGCTCTCGTTCATCTCGGTCGACGAGAACGAAGCAGACGTCGTCGAGTTCAAGAAGGAGCATCCGGACGCGCCCGCATCGCCGCGGCTCGCCGAGCCAGCGAAACAGGCGGACTGGTACGTCTCGCTCGGCCTCGACGGTGGCGCTCCGGTACCGATCCACATCTTCGTCGAGCCATCAGGCCACGTGAGGTGTGCACGTGCGGGTGGTGTGCGCGAGCAAGACTTGCCCGCGATCGAGAAGTTACTCGCCGGGCAGTAATCGCGGAGTTAGCGGCCGACGGCTCAGAAATCGTAACGCGAGGTCGTGCGTTACACTGGGCATGTTGCTCCGCGTCCTACCGGTCTTGCTGATGGTCACCGTCGCTGCAGCCGACGCCACGTCGCGCGTCGACGTCACGGGCGACTACAGCAGCAACTGGGACGACGTGAAGCTCGTGCAGGACGGCAATGAAGTCCACGGCACGTACGTGTGCTGTGGCGGCGGCACGATCGAAGGCCACATCTACGAAGGTCACGTGATTCGTTACCACTGGCGCAACGGCGGTGGTGCGGACGGCGAGGGCGTGTGGGAAATCATGTCGACCGACCGCCTCGAGGGCACCTGGGGCAGCGGCCAGAGCGATGACGACGGTGGCCGTTGGGACCTCGTCCGCAAGTCGTCGCTCGCGAATTAGCTCTTCGGCTCGACGACGCGGCCGATGAACAAGATCAGGCCGCTCGATCGATCGACGATCAAGAACAGGAACGGATGATCGGCCGTGAACGGCGTCGCCTTCGGTGGCATGCCAGCGCCGCGCGGCATGACGACCGCGGTTGCCGCGGCTGCCTCGGTGCCTTTCTCGTCGACCTTGACGAACGCCTTGTGCAGCACCTCGCCGATGAACAGGCGGTCCTTCGGGTCGGTCGGATTCGAGATGCCGGTGAAGTCGGCGTTGTCGCGATCGAACGCGTCTGTCATGCCGAGCGTCTTCAGCGTCTCGGCGAGGCGCATCGGTTCTCCCGGTTCGATCGTGAAGCGCGGCAACGACACCATCACCGTGTCGTCGACGAGCTTGCTCTGCAGCGTCCTGAGCGTTGCCGGTAGCTTCTTCTCGAGCGCAGGCAGTCCGTCGGGCTTGTCGGGCAACAGGATGTACATCGAGGCGCTGCCGCCCTCGTAGGGCAGCTCGAGCATCGCTGCGCCGTCGGCCTTCGCGAGCTTGAACGTGTCCTGCTTGTGCATCGTCGGCACTTGTTTCTTCTGCGTGCCGTCGACGAAGAAATCCGCGGGATGGGTCGCCGTAGGCTCGAATTGCTCCGCCCAGTTCGCGAGGAAGTAGATCGCGTTGACGATCACGACGCGCGTCTCGCGATCGATCGCGCGCGGCGGGATCAGATCTTTGATGCGCTTCTCGGTCTGCTGCTCGACCCAGGTGTTGATCGCGGTGCGCACGCCGTCCGGATCGTTCTGAAATTCGGCGGGCTGGACCGGCGCAGCGAACGCGTTCTTCGTGATCGCCATGTAGACGGGATCGAGGTCGTAGTGCGCGTCGACGAACAGCTTGTTCGCGATCCGCAGCGTCAACGGGCGCTTCGGGTCCTGCAGCGCCGTCGCGATGCGTGCGAATTGCGAGACGAGGAGATCGGTCCCACCCTCGAGACGCATCGTCTTCTGCATCTGCTCGCCTGTCGTGCCCTTCGCGCCAGCCCACGCCATCGCGAGCGCGGTCGAGATCGAGAGCGGCGAGATCGCGGTGTTACCGGTGCCGGCGTGCGCCCACAGCTCGAGCGCGAAGTTGTTGCTGCCCTTCACCAGCGACGCGATTTCCTTCGCGGGAGGCATGTCGGTTTTCACGTCGTGCTGCACGGCGGTCTCCTGTGCATCGGCGGGCGGTGGTGCCGTCGGCTTCGTTGGCGCCGGCGTCGGTTGCGGTGATGGCGGCCCCTCCTTGCTCTTGCAAGCGGCGACGATGGCGAGGGCGAGGAGGAAGTAGTGCTTCATCAGTAGTGCGGCGGTGGCTCGTTGGCGGGACCGAGGGCCGGCTCGGGCGAGCGTATCGATTGTTTGAGCTCTTTGAGCTCGCGCTCGGTGGCATCGAGGCGGTCGCCGAACGTGCGCACGAGTGCGTCGAGCTCGCGAATGAGCTTGTCCTGGAACGCGAGCTTGATTTCCAGGTCTTCGACCCGTTCGGCCAGCTCTTCAGACATGCCGGCACGGTAGCAGACCTCCTGCTACTCTCGTGGCGTGCTTCGCCATGGATTGTTCGTTGTCATGATCGCACTCGCGGCGTGCTCGCACAGCACGACCGAGAATGACGTCGTCGAATTCTTGAAGGCCAAGCCCGCCGACCAGCGCGCGCAGATCGTGAGCAAAGCGGATGGGCGCGTCGAGCGCACCGACGTTGTCCGGCGCGGTGACAAACCGCTGACGCTCGTCGGGCCGACGCTCGATGTCGGCGATGCGATGCCCGACGTCACGCTCGTCGACGGCAAGCTCGAGCCGATCAAGCTCGCCGCGCTGAAGGGCAAGATCGTCGTGCTTTCGGTCGTGCCGTCGATCGACACTCGCGTGTGCGAAACGCAGACGCACAAGATCAGCGACGCGATCGCGCAGATGCCTGCGGGCGTCGAGGTGTACACGATCAGCCGCGATCTGCCGTTCGCGCAGACGCGCTTCGCCGAGGAGGCGATGAGCAAGACGAAGTTCGCAAGCGACTACCAAGCGCACGAGCTCGGTCGTGGCTTCGGCCTCGAGGTCAAAGAGAGCGGCCTGCTCGCACGCAGCGTGTGGGTGATCGGGACGGATGGGAAGATTGCGTACCGCGAGCTCGTCGCGAATCAGGGCAGCGAGCCCGATTACGATGCGTTGCTCGCAGCCGTGAAGCGCGTCGCCGGCGGTTGAAATGATGTGGAGTGCGTCGCCGTCGTCTGAAATCGGGCGATACTGGCGACCTTCATGGCCCGCCTCGATACTGATATCGCAGCGATCGCGAAGCGCGTCCTCGAGGAGCAGGGCTTCGCGACCGACCCGCCGACCGTGGCCGGTGCGAGTCCGACCATCGATCCCAACCTGCGCGACCTGCGCGACCTGCCGTGGTCGTCGATCGATAACGATGAATCGCGCGACCTCGATCAGATCGAGTACGCCGAACAGCTCGATGGCAATCGCATGCGGGTGCTCGTCGCGATCGCCGACGTCGCTGCGCTCGTGAGCCGCAACTCGCCGGTCGACAAGTACGCCGCACAAAACACCGCGACGGTGTACACGGGCGTGCGCACGTTTCCGATGCTTCCCGAATCGCTGGCGATGGATCGTTCGTCGCTGCTCGAAGATCGCGATCGCCTCGCAGTCGTCACCGAGATCATCGTCGACGGCGCCGGTGCGCTCGACGATTCGGCGACCAAGGTCTATCCGGCGCGCGTACGGAATCATGCCAAGCTCGTCTACGAGCACGTTGGTGCCTGGCTCGAAGGCGACGAGACAGCGGCTCCGGCCAACATGGCGATTGCCGAGCAACTGCGGCTTCACGCGCAGGTGACGAGCTGGCTGCGCGAGCGGCGCATCGAGTGCGGTGCACTCGAGCTCGAGACGATCGAAGCGCGGCCGATCGCGAGGGATGGCCGGGTTGTCGACCTCGCGGTGGTTCACAAGAACCGCGCGCGCGATCTCGTCGAGGACTTGATGATCGCCGTCAACAGCGCGACCGCGCGTTTCCTCGAGCGACACATGTCGTCGTCGATCCGCCGCGTCGTGCGCGCACCGAAGCGCTGGGATCGCATCGTCGAGCTCGCCAAGACGTACGGGATTGAGTTGCCGGCGACGCCAAACCATCGCGCACTCGGAGCGTTCGTCGCAGAGCGGCGCAAGGCCGATGGCGAGAACTTCGCCGAGCTGTCGCTGTCGATCGTCAAGTTGCTCGGTCCCGGCGAGTACGTGCTGCAGCGTGCGGCTGACCCCGACCAGGGCCACTTCGGCCTCGCCGTCGACGATTACATGCACTCGACGGCGCCGAACCGCCGCTATCCCGATCTCGTCACGCAGCGTTTGCTCAAAGCTGCTGCTGCAAGCACGCCGTCGCCCTACAGCGACGACGACCTGAGTGCGATCGCGGCACACTGCACGGAGCGCGAAGACGCAGCGCGCAAGGTCGAGCGCACGATGCGAAAGGTCATCGCGGCGTCGATGCTGCACAAGCGGGTCGGCGAGACGTTCGATGCGACTGTCACCGGCGCGTCACCGAAGGGCACCTACGTCCGTCTGCGCCGGCCGCCCGCCGAGGGTCGCGTGATTGTTGGCGAGCGTGGACTCGACGTCGGCGACAAGATCAAGGTGCGGCTGCTCGCCACCGACGTGCAGCGCGGCTTCATCGATTTCGCCGCCACACAGTGAGACCAGACCGAGTGTGTATCGCTAGTCACAGCGGCCTGCGTTGCGGCGCGCGAGAATGAGGTATGCGTTGGGCGTGGCTGGTTGTCGTCGCGACAGGGTGCGCCGCTGACGTGCCCGCAACGCCGCCACGCGGCCTTGCGCTGCTCGCCGACAATCGGCTCGAGGTGATGCCCGGCCCTGAGGCGACGGTGATGATCGAACGCGCCTGCGTACGGCTCGACGATTCGTTCGGCGGCAGGTACGGCGGCTTGCCGTTGACGATCAGGCAGTACGGAGGCGAAGGTCAGGAATTCAACTTCAGCGCAGCTGACACGCGCTTCACCGTCGCGAGCTCGTGCGGCGACAGGCGGCCATCCGCAGACGCCGCATCGACCAGCAGCTCGACGATGGCGCGGCGTTCATCTTCCGACAGCTGATCGACGATCTTCTCCGCGTCGTCCAAGCCTTCCAGCTCGATGACGCTACGCTTCTCGGCGTCGCTCAGACCGAGCTTCGTCATCATGTTCGCGAGGAACTCGCGCTCGTCCTCGGCCATCATGCCGTCGGCTACGAGCACCTTGGAGACGAGCAGGCACTTCGCGACGTTCGTGTTCATGGCTATGGACTGTATGCTGAGCACGCGATGCTCGTCACGTACCTCGACGCGCCCGATGGGGTGACGCTGCCGGCACGGATGCCAAGTCCGTTCGGCGATGCGCATCCGCTTGCGCGTCATGCGGCGGCGGAGCTGCGCCGCGAGCTCGATGCCGGCCTCGCGCACCGGCTTGGCCTGCACGAGGACGGCAAGATGTTCGGCGTCCTCGTCGTCGAGGACCGCGGCCGTCTCGGGTTTTTGAAAGCGTTCTCGGGCATGGTGCGTGGTCAGTGGTTACTCGACGGCTTCGTCGGGCCGACGTTCGACCTCGATGCGCGCGACGCGTTCTGGCCGGCGGGCGAGTGTGAGCTCGCGGCGCTCGGCGCTGACATCGCCGGCCTCGATCAGCAGCTTGCACCGTTACGCGCCGAGCTCGAACTGCGCGTCGCAACCCACGAGCGCGAGCTCGTCGAGATTCGTGAGCGCCATCGCGCGAACCGCGCGGCGCGGCACGTCGACCGCGAGCTACACGGCGCATCGCCCGAGCTCGATCAACAGAGTCGGCGTGATACCGCGGAACGCCGCAAGCTCGATGCACGACATGCAGCCGCACGCGCAGCGCTCGAGCAGCGCATGCAGCCGCTCCTCGATCAACGCGCACGGATCGACGGCGAGCGCACCACCCGTTCGCGGCACTTCTTGCAGCGCATCCACGCGACCTACGCACTCGCAAACGCGCGCGGCGACACGCGCTCGCTCGCCGACGTCTTCGGCGCCACGCCACCGCCCGGTGGTGCCGGTGATTGCGCTGCGCCGAAGCTGCTCGCACACGCGTACCGCCACGGCATGAAACCGATCGCGCTCGCCGAGCTCTGGTGCGGCGCATCGCCGGCGACTGGCGGTCGCAACGACGGTTCGTTCTATCCAGCGTGTCGCGGCAAGTGCGGCCCGATTCTCGCGCACATGCTCGGTGGCCTCGATGTCGAGCCATCGCCGGTGTTCGGCGCCGACGCGATCGACGCGCGCGAGCCGCTCACGCTGTTCGAAGATCGCTGGCTCGCGATCGTGGTGAAACCCGTCGGTCTGCTCTCGGTGCCCGGGCGCGGCACGCTGAGCGACTCGGTGCAAACGCGACTGCGGGCACGATACCCCAGTGCTACCGGACCGCTCGTAGCACATCGGCTCGACCTCGATACGTCGGGGGTCTTACTGGTCGCGAAGGATCAAGACACCTACGCCGCACTGCAGCGGTGCTTCGCCGAGCGCACGATCGACAAGCGCTACATCGCGTGGCTCGATGGCAACGTCCACGCGGATCACGGCACGATCGAGCTGCCGTTGCGCGTCGATCTCGACGACAGGCCGAGGCAAATCGTCGACGAGAAACACGGCAAAGCAGCAGTTACGGAGTGGCACGTGCTCGCTCGTACAACCGGCCGGACCAGAGTCGCGCTGGTGCCAAAGACCGGCCGCGCGCATCAGCTGCGTGTGCACGCGGCGCATCCACGCGGCATTGGCGTGCCGATCGTCGGAGACCGTTTGTACGGCCGGCCTGACGCTCGCCTAATGTTGCACGCGGAGTCGATCGGCTTCGTCCACCCCCACACACACGAGCGCCTCGAGCGGCACAGTCCGTCTCCTTTCTGAGGTGCTTTTGCTCAGAGGGGTTTGCTAGGGTTGAGGAAGTGGGGCCCTCGAAGACGATCGGCATCGAGCTGTGGGGCGGCCAGACCCGCGGCGCTTCGAACGTCGCGACGTGTTATCGCCCGGCGCCCCGCGTCAATCTCGGCAAGCCGATGCGCCAGCTGTTCCTCGGCGCGTACGGCAAGTTCGCCGACCTGTGTCGCGAGGTCGACGAGCCGGGCCTCGCACTACTTGCCGTCGACGAATCGACCGGTGCACCGGCAGGTCTCGTGCGGCTACGCGCTCGCGTCGGCCGCCACGTCGCCGCGATCGTCGGTCGCCACGACCAATGTGACCTCTACCTGAGCGAGCACGCGTCGCTCGCGTTGCGTCACCTCGCGATCGTCCTCGATCCAGTGCAGAGCTGGCGGCGCAACTCGACGAGCGTGCGCTATCGCGTGCTCGATCTTCGCACCTCGGACGGCTTTACCGACGAGAACGGTAAGCCAATGCGCGGCCTCCGCGCGGAAGGCCCGGCCTTCATTCGCTGCGCGGGGCACGCGCTGTTCGTGCTGCCGCTCGGCGATCCGACGGACTGGCCCGAGAATCCCGCTGACGCGTGGTCGATGTTGCCCGAGCGCATCTACTTCGACGAGATGCGGTCGAGCCCCGACGGTTCGCTCACGAACATGCCGCTGAATGCGTCGCGCAAGAGCATGATCTTCCGCACCCACGGCGTGCGTGATACCGGCACCGGTGAATCGCTCATCGACCGCGGCGATCTCGCAGGCACGCTCGACGTGATCGGCGCGACGCGGAGCGGCCGGATGACGATCGGCGATCGCGCCCTGCGCGACGGCGTGCTGCTCGGTCGCTATGCGCGCTGCGACGGCGCCGAGCTCCTCGAAGACCTCTCGATGTCGCGCGTGCACATGCTGCTGCTGCACACCGACGACGCCCTGCTCGCGGTCGACACCTGCAGCCGCAACGGCTCGCACCTGCCCGGCCACTCCGCGACCCGCGTGATCTCAGTTTCTGCCGGCACAGAGATTCATCTCGGTAAACACACGCGGATTCGCTGGCGCTGGACGGCCTGACGAATACACTCGGGGCGTGCGTTCCGCGGTCTATGCGCTGGTCACTGCGCTCGTCCTCGTTGCCCTGACCTCGTCTGCCAAGGCGCAGCCGCGCCCGAGCGATCCGCAGGACTACCCCGTCATCGAGCTCGTCACGATGGGCGTCGGCAGCCTGATCTGGGAGCGCCACGGTCACATCGCGCTGTGCGTTCGCTACGCCGATCCGCGCGAGGACGCTTGCTACAACTACGGCATCGGCGACTTTCACCATCCGATCGGGATGGCGACTGGGTTCTTCCGCGGCACCCACAGCTTCTGGGTCGGCAAGATGGATCCGCGGCAGATGCTCAACATCTATCGCTACGCGGATCGCACGATCTGGGTGCAGCCGCTGCCGCTGACGCCCGAGCAGAAGAAGAAGGTGATCGACAAGCTCGAGCGCGACATCCTCGAGGAGAACAAGCACTACGCGTACGATCACTTCTGGGACAACTGCACGACACGCGTGCGCGACGTGCTCGACGGCGCAACCGACGGCGCGCTGACGAACCTGAAGGGGCCCGAGATCACCGAGACGTATCGCGACCTCGCGCGCAAAGGCTTCTTCGGCATGCGCATCCCGCTGCTCATCACCGATATCGCGATGGGACGCGTCACCGATCGCGTGCCCACGTACTTCGAGCGGATGTTCCTGCCCGACTACATGCGCGAGGCCGCCGAGCGGTTGTGGGGCGTGAAACCGATCGCGATCTACGAGCGCAAGGGACCGCCGCCGCTCGACGATGGTCCGAGTGGGCGCGTGCTGTTCGCGCTCGTGATCTTGCTGCTCACGTCACCCGCCTGGATCACCCGCCTCGTCGGTCGGTTCGAGCGGACCGGGCTCGCGGTCGCGATCCTGCCCTATGCGTTCCTCGGGTTCGTGCTCACGTTCCTCGCGATCATCAGTCCGTTGCCTTACGTCCGAGCGAATGAAAGCTGTGCGGTTCTGATCCCGTTCGACATCCTGATGATCTGGTTCTTGCGCCCGCAGCACCGCCGGCTCTACGCCCGGATCAGGGTCGGCATGGTCGTGCTCGTTGGCCTGCTGCTGCTCGTAGGTATCTTCAAACAGCCGATCTGGCCGATTCTATTGTGGCCGCTCGTGCCGGCCGCCGTCGTCGGGTTCTGGCCAGAACGCGCTGCGGCAACGTCCGCCGCTCCCGATGCGAAGAAGCCGCAGGGCGGCAAGAAGAAGGGCAGCAGCCGCAAGAATTGAATCACGCCGGGCGCCGGAAGGCTCGTGCTAGCGTCCGAGCCGGATGAGACGTTCACGTGTTCTGGCGGCTTGTGCACTGCTGATCGGCTGCACGGATGCGCCGATCCAGCGCGGCAACGTGGTCGCGACATCCGTCGATTCGCGCGGCGTGCCGCGCATGCTGCAAGCGACGCAGCTGGCAGCCGCGCCTGCGCCGACTGCGATGCAGTCCGCGCGCATTCATCTCGAGCGTCTCGCCGGTGAGTGGGGCGTGGCGCCGGGTACGCTGCCTACGCTCGCCGCGATCGGTGAAGTGTCGGTTGCCGGCGGCACGATCACGCGGATGGCGCAGGTCATCGACGGCCTGCCGGTGTGGGGACACGAGATGCGTTTGCTCGTGCGTCCCGGTGGCGAGCTCGCGACGGCGAGCGGCACGCTGTTCGGCACGCTCACGCCGCGTGCGGCCGCGCATTTCATCGACGATCAAATCGGCGCGATCGATCGCGCAGTCGGTGCGACGTACACGACGCGCACGGGCGTGACCGTCGAGAAGGCACACGCAAAACGCGCGTGGTATCCGGTCGCGGATCGTCTCGTCGCGGCGTGGGTCGTCGATGCGTACACGAGCACGGGAAGCAAGGACGGCGATGCGTATCGCACGATCCTCGACGGCGCGACGGGTCGCGTGCTCGCGCATTACAGCCTCGTCGCCGACGCCTCGTTCGACTACAGCGTCTTCGCCGAGACGACCGGCGAGAAGCATCCGCTCGACGGACCGATCGTCGACTCGACGCCACATCCGACCGGCATGCCCAACGGCTTCTACCCCGCGTACCTCGCGGGTCCGAACGTCGTCACCGTCGACAGCTTGAACCACACCGCCGATCCGTGGCTCGACGCGGCTGCGACCGAGACAAACGGCAACAACGTCGACGCGTACGTCGACTTCAACGCGCCGGATGGTCTCACCACCGGCGACTTCCGCGCGGACGTCACGGCGCCAGGCACGTTCGGTTACGTCTACGACACGTCAGTCGGGCCCATGGTCTCGGTGACGCAGCAGAAGGCCGGCATCACGTCGCTGTTCTACATCCTCAACTGGCTACACGACTTCTGGTACGACGCCGGCTTCACCGAGAGTGCAGGCAACGCTCAGCTTGTCAATTTCGGTCGCGGCGGCGAAGAGGGCGATCCGATCCTCGCCGAGGGCCAGGACAACGCGCTCGGTGGCTCGCGCAACAACGCGAACATGGCGACGCCCGACGACGGCATGTCGCCGCGCATGCAGGTCTATCTGTGGAGCGGCAAGGACGAGCGCTCGCTCACGCTGCCGAATCGCACGCCCCCGACGGGCGGCGCGACGTGGGGACCGAAGGACTTCGATCTCTCCGGCACGCTCACGATCGGCCAGGACGGCGTGGGCGTGAACGTGACCGATGGCTGCACCGCGCTGACAAACTCCGTGACCGGCAAGGTCGTCGTCGTCGATCGAGGCAACTGCACGTTCAAGATGAAGGCGCTCAATATCCAGAACGCCGGCGGCATCGCGATGATCCTGGTCAATAACCAGGCGAGCACGTCGCCGCCCTCGATGGGCGAGGATTCGAACATCACCACGCCGATCACGATCGCTGCGCTGTCGGTCACCGACACCGAAGGCGCGCAGATCAAGACCGATATCGGTAACGGTTCGGTCACCGCGACGTTCCACCGCAAGCAGTTCCAGGAGCTCGAAGGCTCGCTCGACTCGACGCTCGTCGCGCACGAGTTCGGTCACTACCTGCATCACCGCCTGAGCTTCTGCGAGAACAAGATGTGCCGCGCGATGAGCGAAGGCTGGGGTGATTTCAGCGCACTGATGCTGCTCGCGCGCCCTGGCGACAACCTCGACGGCGCGTACCCGTTCAGCGTCTACACGACGCAGAGCTTCTCGGCAGACCCGGCGTACTTCGGCATCCGCCGCGCGCCGTACAGCGTGAACCCGGACATCAACGCGCTTTCGTACCGCCACATGGCGGATGGCCAGGCACTGCCGACGAATCATCCGATCAATCCGTCGAACCTCAACTCCGAGGTGCACAACGCCGGCGAGATCTGGGCGGAGGTGCTGTGGGAGGTCTACGTCGCGCTGCAGAAGAACGGCTCTGACTTCATCGCCGTGCGCGAGAAGATGGCGCAATACGTCGTCGCGGGGCTCTTGCTCGCGCCGAACGAAGCGTCGCCGATGGAGATGCGCAACGCGATCCTCGCTGCTGTGCTCGCAGCGAATCCCGCGGACCACGACGCGATGATGGCCGCGTTCGCGAAGCGTGGATTCGGCAGCTGTGCGGTGGCGCCGCCGCCGGAGAGCCAGGACTTCACCGAGCTCGTGGAGAGCACGGTCGTCGCTGGCAACGCACAGCTCGATGGCCTCGTGCTCGAAGACACCTGCGACGAGGACGGCGTGCTCGACAGTGGCGAGACCGCAACGCTTCACATCAAGGTCGCCAACAAGGGTCACGCGCCGCTCACCGACCTCCAGCTCGCGGTGACCTCGGCGCTGCCCGGCGTGACGGTCATGACGCCGCCGACCACGCTGGCCAAGCTCGATCAATTCGCGTCGACGGAGCTCGAAGTGCAAGTGAAGCTCGACGGCGCCGCCGACGCTATCGCCGGCGATCTCGCACTTTCGATCACCGCCACCGGCGGGTGCGAGCCGACCGTGACGTTCCCGGTCGCAGTCCGGCTCAACATCGATGACAAGCTGGAAGCGTCGGCGACCGACACGTTCGATGCTGCGACGAGCGTGTGGGATCCGTGGACG
>DASUFX010000777.1:0-4510 GCA_036274355.1 Kofleriaceae bacterium
CAACGCCGCGCAGCTTCGACACGCCGAAGTCGAGCAGCTTCACACGCTCTTCGCCGGCGTCGTCGATCGAGATGAAGATGTTCTCGGGCTTGAGGTCGCGGTGCGTGACGCCGAGCCGGTGCGCGAGTGCGAGCGCCGACATCGTCTGATCGCCGATGCGCGCGATCGCTTCCCACGGCAGCGGCCCACGGTCGATGCGCACGCGGATGTGCGCGCCGTGGAGGAATTCCAGGATCATGAACGGCGAGCCGTCGGGGAGCGCGTCCCAGTCCGTGACCTCGACGATGTTTGGGTGATGCAGCGACGCGAGCACCTCGGCTTCGCGCTCGAAGCGATACAGCGCTTCCTCGTGGTTGATCAGCGCCGGCAGCAGCCGCTTGAGCGCGAACTGCCGCTTCAGCTTCACGTGCTGCACCTCGTAGACGACACTCATGCCGCCTTCACCGAGCAGGCGCACGACCTGGTACCGGCCGTTCACCACGGTGTCCAACAGCGGATCTACCACTTGCCCGATAGTACATGCTGTCGGCCGCCCGGTCTGGCCCCCATGTAGGGCGCGGTCAGGTCGATGGCAGCACGACAGTTGCGTTATGCAGCGCTGCCGGAAAAACCACGCCCGCAATTTTCGTAGCTACACACGCGTGCAGCTTCGCGTCCCCTGCCGACAGCCAGAGCCGCGTCGCGAAGCCGCGAGTGTCGATCGTCAGCTTGGCCGTGACGCCGTCGACATTGTTCTCGGTGCGGCAGCTCTCGATCGCATCGCGCGTCGCGGTCACCGGCGGCAGCGTCTGCTCGTAGTGCAGCTCTGCAGTCGCTTGCGTGCTGCGTACCGCGACCTGGCCAACGTACGGCTCGTCGCGCGGAATCGCCAACGCGAGCACGCCGTTCTTGTCGGTCTTGCCGCGATAGATGTGGCCGGTCGGAAACTCGAGCTCGAGCGGATACTCGGCCGCGTCGGTGTGGCATTCCGTGGTCTCGATGCGCAGCGGTTTCGTCACGCGCGTCGTCTCGTCGTCCGAGCTCGCCACGATGATGCCGGTGATGATCGCCGAGATCGGCATCGTCACCGGTGAGAGGACGATTCCGACCGCCCGGCCGCGCGGATCGTCGACACCGAGCCGCGCGTGCTTGCTCTTCGTGATCTCTTTGACCGCGAGGATCTGACGCGAGCACTCGCGCGTGCTGAGCACGCGGACGCGAACATCCGTGCGCGAGCTACCGGTCTGGAGGCTCACCGCTTTGACGCGCCCGTAGGTCAGCGGCGACTTCTCGGTGCCCGCATTCTTGACAGTGGTCTTGGTGGTCGGCAGCACGACGCAGCCGGTGGCGAGGA
The DNA here is from genome assembly GCA_036274355.1 of Kofleriaceae bacterium. Lineage (GTDB taxonomy): Bacteria > Myxococcota_A > Polyangia > Haliangiales > Haliangiaceae > JABFXX01. Next base: position 1,334 of record DASUFX010000777.1, read on the forward strand.
GGCCGATGAAGGCAGAGAGGAGGAGCGAGCGCGTCATGTCGTAAGGCTCGCCGAACGACCCGTGAGCTCGCCTGGAATGCGCCGTGAGCTTCGCGTGAACCGCCGAGAGTCGTGGCCTCACGCGCACTTCACGCGGCGCCGCTGTCGGCTTCACGTCCGGGAATGGCGTGATGTCGACATGAAGACCTGCGCTGCTCTGGTTGTCCTGGCCTCGCTGACTCGCCTCGCGCATGCCGACGAGCGCGTCGTCACGCTCGACCGCACGTGCGTCGCGATCGATGACGCGGATGGCCTCGCCGCGACGGACCGCGAATATGCAGTGGCGCTGATGCAGCGCGTGCTCGAGCGCGCGGACTTGTTTGTCGTCGCGAGCGACTGCACCGAGACCTATACGATCTCGCATCAGCAGGTCGACGGCCGCTTCGTGATCCGCGTGCGCAACTCGGCGGGCAAGCGCCGAATGACGACAGACGCGATGAACGAGCTCTCGGAGAAGTACGAGAGGATGGTGCGCTCGCTCATCCAAGCGAAGGAAGCGCAAGAGCTGTCCCAAGCGGCGATGCCCGAACCGGCCACAGCGACCAAGGTCGTCGCGACGGCGCAAGAAGCGGCGGCGACGCCAGACAGTGCACCGCTGCCGACGCTGCAGGCGACGGACGAGACGTCGACGTCCGAGACCACGGACGGCACCGAATACGACGGCGACGTCAAGCAACGCATGTGGTACGGCCTGGCCGGCCTGCAACTCACCGGCGGCGGCGGGGTGACCATGGGCTATCGCCACGAGCTCGCGACGACCACCATCGACATTGCCGGCAACCTGCGCGGCGCGGATACCGGAACGGCTGGCGTAGCGCTCGGCGTGGAGCTGTTGAAGTACCACTGGAGCTCACCAACGCGAGCAGTGTACGGCGGCGGCGGCCTCTCGGTTGGCAGCCTCGACCGTAGCGATCAGTATGGCGCGAATCACTACTGGGGCAGCGGTCTGCAAGGCGAGCTCACCGCCGGTGCGCAGTTCGGCGGCAAGACGGGCGTGCGCGGGCTCATCCAGCTCGACATCACGTTGCCGTTCTTTCAGATGGGTAACGACAACGGCGACAAGGAGTACGTCGCAGCAGCCATGGTCTCCGGCGGTCTTGGCTGGTGATCACCTCCCGTTCACGTATCATCTAGCCATGCTTCGTCTATCTCTCGTCGCGGTCGCCGTCTTCGCCTCCGCCTCGCCCGCCTTCGCGCAGAACGCGTTCGACGTGTGCAAAGGCGAGTCGAAAACAGCCGTGCTCGGCCAGGGCAAGATCTCGATCGCCGTCGTCTATCCCGAGGACTTCCCGATCACGACGACGCCGGCACAGCGCAACGCGGTCGGTGCCGCACTCGCCAAAGCGGAGAAGGGCATCATCGTCCCTGCGAAGGATGTCGAGGCGGCGAAGAAGCTGGTCGACGCGAAGAAGTGGACCGAGAAGAGCGCGGCGTGCGGGTACTCGCCGTCGCTCGTGCCGGTGCTCGGCCTCAAGCACAAGAACCTGTCGACGGCGCACGCGAGCGTCGTCTGTGAGGGTGACAAGTGCGTGCTGCGCGTCGACCTCGAGCGACACGGCAAGAGCTCGTCCGAACGCTGGGTACGCTACGAAGCGCCACTGAGCGGGCCGAAGGACAAGGTCGCGACGATCCAAGCCGCGGCACCGAAGCTCGCGAACAAAGGAGTACCGGCCGATGCGTCGACGAAGGGCCTCGCGGTCAAGGAGCTTGTCGACGGCACGGTGACCGTACGCAGCGACATCGACGGCGCACTCGAGCTCGATCGCATCATGGAAGCGGCGCCGGCAATTGCCGCGTGCACGCCGAAGAAGAAGAAGGCGAAAGACATCCGCGGCTACTGGGCGGACTGGAAGCTGTCGGCGCAAGGCACGGCGATGGAAGTGATGGTCAAGCCGTTCGGCGGCGTCGATCCCACCGACGATGCCGCTGCAAAGTGCCTCGCGCAGGCGCTTCGCAATCTGCAGATGTCCTGCCCGCGAGACGGCAAGCCCGCACCCGTGCGCACCGCGATCTGCCTGTAACCCGCGAGCTGTTATATGGTGCGGCATGGTCCGGCTCGTGGTGCTCGCTCTGCTCTACACGAGCACGGCCGCGTTTGCCGATGACCCGCCAGCGATTCGCTACGCGGCGATGACGCAGGAGGCTTGCGAGGCCGAGCTCGCGACGCGCCACATCGAGTTCGATCGCGAGGCCGCGAAGGGCGTGCTCGCACCGGTGCGGCTCAAGGGCTCGCTGCACGGCGTCGAGTTCCGCACGAACCTCAAGGACGATCAGCGCGCGACAACGCCGTGGGAAATTGCCGACTGCCGGCTCGTGCTCGCGATGGATGACTTCGCCCAGATCCTCGAACAGCACGGCGTCGTACAGGTGCGGCACTATTCGATGTATCGCACCGCACCGAAGCGGTGGCCCGACGACAAGATCGGCGGCCAGCACAACGGCGGGCTCGCGCTCGACGCGGCGCGCTTCATCCGCAAGGACGGCACCAAGCTCGACGTGAACGACGACTTCAAGGGTCGCGTCGGCGCCAAGACGTGCGGGCCGAAAGCGCGCAAGGCGAAGACACCGGAGGCGCTCGAGCTCCGCGAGATCGTGTGCGCGGCCGTCGATCAGCAGCTGTTCAACGTCGTGCTCACGCCCGATTTCAATCGCCGTCATCGCAATCACTTCCACCTCGAAGTCACCGCCGGCGTGAAGTGGTTCATGGTGCGGTGATGGCCAGGCACGCAGCGATCGTTGTTTTGCTCGCCGCGTGCAGCCGACCGCCAGCACCGAAGGATCCGACCGAGCGCGCGCTGTACCGCGATCTCGAGCGGCAAGTGACCGTGAAGGCAGCCACGGGCTGGGGCATCGACAAGCTCACGATCGATTCGATGCTCGACAGCGCGCTCGACTCGGTGTGCCGCGTCGACGTGCTCGGCCGCCGCGGTCTGCGCGCGTGGCTCGACAACGAGATCGCGCGGCTCGGCGGTCCCGTCGAGGACGCATGGCGCAAGCGCGGCAAGAAACTATCGAAGGTCGACGACCTGCTCGTGCTCACGCGCGTACACCTGTTGCTCGATCGCGCCGACGAGCTGTCGCTCGACTGTCCGTTCTGGCTCGAGCCCCAGAATCCATTCCACGGCCGGCAGATCTCCG
>DASUFX010000778.1:0-5836 GCA_036274355.1 Kofleriaceae bacterium
GCCCACCTTGTTGCAGACGTCGCCGCGGGCCGTGGTGCGGTCCGATCCCACGATGCAGAGATCCACCTTCCCGCGCTGCATCAGGTGGCCGCCGGCGTTGTCGGCGATCACGGTGTGCGCGACGCCGTGCTGCGCGAGCTCCCACGCGGTCAACATGCCCTGATTGCGCGGGCGCGTTTCGTCGACCCAGACATGCAGCGGGATGCCGGCCTCGAATGCCTTGTAGACCGGCGCGAGCGCGGTGCCCCAGTCGACGGTCGCAAGCCACCCCGCGTTGCAGTGCGTGAGGACTCTCACGGGGCGATTGCCGGCGCGCTCGGCCGCCACCTTGATGAGCGTGAAGCCATGCTGGCCGATGGCCTCGCACATCGCCACGTCCTCGTCGCAGATCTCGGCAGCAGCGGCGAACGCAACGGCCGCGCGCTCGCTCACCGGCACGTCGGCGACTCGGCGTCGCATGTCGTCGAGCGCCCAGCGGAGGTTGATCGCGGTCGGCCGCGTCGCGGCGAGCACCGTGCATGCCTCGTCGATCGACTTCGGATCATGCCGCAGCGCGATCGCGACGCCGTATGCGGCGGTGGCACCGATCAGTGGCGCGCCGCGGATGTGCATCTCGCGAATCGCACGCGCGACATCCTCGAGCGTGCCGAGGTTCAGCCAGCGGATCTCGTATGGCAGCGCCGCTTGATCGAGCACGTTGACCGACGCTTTGTCGTCGGCGAGCTCGATGGTCCGGCGCCAGCGGCCTTCAACTTTCATCTTCGGTAAACCCGCAGAGAGCGTGGACGCGATGGCCGCGTTCGACGATCCGGGTACGGCCGGGTAGATCGAGCAGCTCGATCACGAACGCGCATTCGACGACGCTCGCCCCCGACTTCTCGACGAGCGAGAGAGCCGCGAGTGCGGTGCCGCCGGTTGCGAGCAAATCGTCGATGACGACGACGCGCTCGCCCTTCGCGAGACCATCGACGTGAACCTCGACGCGATTCGTGCCGTACTCGAGCTCGTAGTCGTGGCCGATCGACGTGTGCGGCAGCTTGCCCGGCTTGCGAATCGGCACGAAGCCGGCGCCGAGCTGGTGCGCGATGGCGGCGCCGAAGATGAAGCCGCGCGCTTCGATCGCGACGACTTTATCGACCTTGCCCGCGTAGCGGTCGGCGAGCACGCTCACGACATGGCGAAAGCCAGTGCCGCTCGCGAGCAGCGGCGTGATGTCGCGAAACATGATTCCCTGTTTCGGAAAGTTCGGGACCGTGCGAATGAGCGACTTGAAGTTCACGCAACACCTCCTGGCCAGAAGTGGAGGCGGGCGGATTCACTCCGCCCGCCGGGGACGACGACGCGACCTGCGACGGCGTCGAGCTTTTTCACGAGCTCGGGATCGCGGGCTTCCGGTGCGGTCATGACGGCATATTCGAGCGCGCGATCGCAGCCGTGCTGGCACGGTCCTGCATCGGCACCTACGCGCGGAATCACTTCCTTGAGCAGCTTGCGCGCGTTGTCGCTGTTCGCGTGGAGCACCTTGACGATGTCGGCAACTTGCACGTGATCGTGATCGGGGTGCCAGCAGTCGAAGTCGGTAACCATCGCGACGGTCGCGTAACAGAGCTCGGCTTCGCGCGCGAGCTTGGCCTCCGGCATGTTCGTCATGCCGATCACGTCGCATTTGAGGCCGCGGTGGAATTCACTTTCGGCCATGCTCGAGAACTGCGGGCCTTCCATCACCATGTACGTCCCACCTTTGACGATCGACAGCCCGAGCGACGCCCCGGACACGTATAGATGATCGATCAGGCGGCGGCACGTCGGATGCCCCATCGACACGTGCGCGACGAGGCCGGTGCCGAAGAACGTCTTCGGCTTGCGCAGTGTCCGATCGATCATCTGATCGACGAGCACGAACGTGCCCGGCGGCAGATCTTCGCGTAACGACCCCACCGCACTGACCGAAACGATCGATGTTACACCGGCACGCTTGAGCGCGTCGATGTTCGCGAGGAAGTTGATTTCGTGGGGCGGGATACGATGGCCGCGGCCGTGTCGCGGCAAGAACACAACGCGCTGATCGCCAAGCTTGCCGAACAAAAGCTCGTCCGATGGTGTGCCAAATGGCGAATCGACACGTAGCCAGCGCTGTTCCGTGAGGCCGTCGAGGTTGTAGAGCCCCGTACCACCCACGATCCCGATCACCGTCGAGGAGGACATCACTGGGGACGTACCATCTTGCGCGCGCGTGAACAACTTGCGGGCGCGTGAACAACACGTGAAGCACCCCCGCGACCGGTAAACCTTGTGCGAGAGTGGCTTCACTCGTCATGGTTTTTGAGACGCTGACCGCCCGCCTACTTGCCGCGCAGGACTTCATTGAAGTTGCGATGGCCGTGTGCGTGCTCGGCCGCCAGCAGATGGGCGTGCATCAGACGGTCGTGACGCTGCAGGCACTCGACGGCAAACCACTGCTCATGGTCGACGACGTACCGAATGTGAGCGACGAGCAACGCTTGGCCTGGGTCACCGAGCTGTGGCCTCGGGATCCGTACCAGCCGCCGATGCGCGAACATCACGCGCCCGTGGGTGACGAACACCTGAGCACGCCCGAGACCGACAAAGTGAGTCGCGATATGGGCTATCGCGGCGACTACGTACACATGCTGCTGCTGCCGATCCTGCAGCCGGGCCAGTTGCTCGGCACGATCCGCTGCGGTCACCTCCACGGCTTCACGCCCGATCTGCGCCGCGATCTCACCACGCTGAGCAGCCACGTCTCGGTCCGCCTCGCGCAGCTCGGTATCACCACGGTTCCGTGCCCGCTGCTCGCGAAGCTCACGCCGCGCCAGCGCGACGTCGCTCAGCTCGCCGCGCGCGGCTACACGAACGCCGACATCGGCACGCGCCTCGAGCTGTCGGAGAACACGGTCAAGAAACACCTCAAGGACATCTTCGACCTGCTCGAGATCGCAAACCGCACGGAGCTTGCGGCGCGGCTCTCGAAGAGCCCGCAGCACAACGTTCCGGTCGGCGTCAGCAGACGCGGCGACGTCTCGATCACGCGCGCGCCGTAGGCCAGCCGAGAACCCGAGCGCACGACGTGCGATTGAAGCCGCAGTGGCTCGTCGTCGTTCGAGTGCCGATGGCGCCTTCGGCGCGGCACGACGTGTTCCAGATCTAACGCCAAGAACGCCAAGCGAAGCCCGCCAAGAACGCCACCGGAAGCTTGATCTTCGACGCGGTCTGCAGCCGTGATCGTGCGCGCAGACCGCGATCCCGAAACCTTTCTTCTGGCGTTCTTGGCGTCTTGGCGCCTTGGCGTTCCTCCGGGCGCCGCGAAGCGGCAGACGCGCCTTCCAGGCGATGCGCTACACGCTGCTAGTTCAAGACGACGTCGTCGCGCAGCACTGGACGGCCGGAGAGGATCGCCTCGGTCGTCAGATCCCAGTCCGGGTAGCCGCCCGACGGGTTGCCATCGGTGAGCACGTCGGCGACGAGCGCCGGCGCATACGAACGGAAGTGATCGTCTGCGGTGATGCGGCCGCGGCCACTCACCGTGATGCCTTCGACGCGACCGCGCAGATCGAACGAGTGATACTCGGTGATGATCGCCTTCGCGCGCGTCGTACCGTGCACCGTGATCGAGCCGTGGTTGTAGTACCCGAAGATCACCTCGTCGACGATCAGATCGCCGAGGATCACGATCTCGGAACCGCCTGCGACCAGGTTCTTCGCGTGCACGTTGCCGGTGACGAGCAAGAACGGGCCAGCGTCGCTGTCGCGATTGATGATCGAGCCACTGACTTCGAGATCGCCATCGACGATCGTCCCGTCCGGGCAGTCATCGTCGCCATCGAAGTCGAGCGCGAGATCACCAGCGACATGGGAGCGCCCCCGGAGCAACGTGATCGCGTTCGCCACGAGGTCGCCGTGAATGTGCTCGCGCAGCGCGTAGTCGGCATTGGCGATGATGCCGTCGATCTGCGATTGCTCGACGACGGGTGGCTTGGCGTCGCGAATCGGCTGCCGACGCTTCGCAATCCCGCGCCGGGGCTTCGCAGAGACGCGCTTGGCCGGGCGCTTTGCCGCCCGCTTCACCGTCGCCTTCTTCGCCGCCCGTGTGGCCATCTATATCGACGGTAACACTCAGCCGCCACGACTGGCGAGCGGCGATCGGTACACACCGTCCTCCGCGCGGCGTGCACGCTCGCCAAGCGCGCGACATACCGATGACGCAAGGCCGGGCACATCGTCGACGAGCTCTTCGAAATCGACACGTTCCAGGCGGATCAGCCGGGCGTTGCGCGCGACACCGAGATCGGCCGACGCGGCCGTTGGCGCGACACATGCGAGCTCGTCGACAACTTCGCCCTTGACGATGCGGCGACTGCCGAGGTGGAGCTCGCCGTCCTCCACCACGATCAGCGCATCGATCGGATCGCCCGCGGTGATGAGCACCGAGCCTTCGCGTGCAGTGACCCACCGTGCCCGCTCGGCGACATCGGCGAGCTGCCGCGTCGACAGCGCGGCGAGCAATGGCACACGGCCCAGGGCGATGAGCGTTTCGACTCGAGTCGGCATGTCACTGGCTCCTTCGTCGACGGGATCGTCGACCGCCTCGGTGAGGCGACGTAACAGATCGGTGGCGCTCGCGGCAGCGGCTTCGGCTTGCGCGGCTTTCGCGATCGCATCGCGATGCGCGCTGCGCCCGGCGGACCCGAGCGAGTGCAGAACGAGCGCGCGGGACAGCAGATCGCGGCCGGCGAGCTCGGCACGCATCACGGCATCGCGCTGCGGCGGGGCAATGCCAGCGCGAGCCAGTGCGGCAGCCCGATCGGCGGGCGTCAGGTCATCGACAGCTTCGACGAGGCGGCCGACCAGCGCCCGTGGCAGTGCAGCTTCGATCACCGCGAGCGTGCGCGCGCGTTCCTGGCCGGCACGGGCATGGCGCCACGCGATCGCGGCTCGCGCGATCGCACGCGACCGCCGGCGCGCGGCAACGAGCAACAGCACGGTATGCGCGATCTCGCGCAGGCGCTCGTCGAGCCGGCGCGCGAGTAGCTCGTCGCCTGGCTCGGCGAGAATCGAGATCGCGGCGGCTGTCTGCTCGAGCGCGTCGAGCTCGGCGTCGACGAGCCGATCGATCGTGACCGGCGTGACCGGCAGGTCGGCGAGCAACGCGGCAGCGCGATCGCGTGCGCGGCGACGTCCCCATGCCGCCGTCGCGATCAGCTCACCGGCCGCTGCTGGCCCGAGCGCGGACAACGCTTCCTCGGCGGCGGTGCGCACGTCGTCGTCGGGTTCGCCGAGCGCGCGCGCGATGCGGCGCAGGTCCTCGGGATCGACGGCATCGGCGCTCGCGAGGAGGTCACCGTACAGCCGCAGTGCCGCGGCGACTTCCGCGGCGTCGTCACTCGTCGATGGTCCCGGTGGCTTATGCATCAGCGAGACGAGCGCGGTGTCTGGCGCCGGCTTGCTCGCACCCTGCTCGACCAGCTCGCGCACGAGCTCGAGTAGATCGGTGCGCAACAGCGATAGCTCGGCGCTGCGCCGATCGCGCGCCCACTCGACGACGCGGGCGAGCGCTGCGATACCGCCGGTCCGACTCGCTGCATCGCCACGGCCACGCCGCAGTGCACGCACGAGCTGGCGCGCTGCTTCGAGCGCGCGGTCGGTATCGGCGCGAACGAGCGCGCGATGGAGCTCGAGTGCCAGCTCCTCGATCGCGGCACGTCCCAGCGTGGGCTCGCGCGCCGCGATGCCGAGCTCGCTGATCAGCGCGTCGTGATCGCCAGTTGCGCGATAGCGTGCGACGTCCGCGGTGAAGACGACAACGGGGTCGATATTC
>DASUFX010000779.1:0-12855 GCA_036274355.1 Kofleriaceae bacterium
GAACCAGGATGACGAGACCGACGACTGTCCAGACGGTCCGAGCTGCCCGCAGTGCTCGAACAACAAGGATGACGACGGGAACGGCCAGACCGACTACCCGAACGACTCGGGAGGCTGCGCGTCCGCGTCCGACACCGACGAGTACACGCGTAATCCGGTCGCGTGCGGCAGCAACGTGATGATCAAGATCCTGCCGTTCGACGGCCATGCGATGGGCACCATCGGCAACATGGGCGCGTCGAGCCTCGTGTCGCCGACGTGCGGCGGCGCTGGCCTCGAAGATGTCTACGAGCTGCGCGTCACGTCGCCGAAGGTAATCGTCGCTTCGACCGATAGCGATGCGACCGGCATCGATACCGTGCTCTACATCCGCGGCTCTGACTGCGCGAACATGTCGAGCGAGATGGTCTGCAACGACGACATCTCGACCACGGACAAGAAGTCGACTGTCACCAAGTCGATCACGACGCCGGGCACGTACTACCTGGTCGTCGACGCGCACGACACGAGCGTCAGCGGCTCCTACGACCTGACGGTGAAGTTCCTCACCGGCGAAGGCGAGACGTGCAGCGGCGCCGACGATTGCGGTCCCGGCCTCGTCTGCCGCATTCCCGGCGGCGGCACGCAGAAGATCTGCACGAAGCACGTCTGCGAAGACAACATCGACGACGACATGGACGGCAAGCTCGGATACCCGACCGATCCGGGTTGCTCGAGCGCGACCGACGATGACGAGACCGACGGCTGCCCCGGTGTCGGTCCGAACTGCCCCGAGTGCGGTGACGGCGTCGACAACGATGGCGACGGCAAGACCGACTACGGCACGAACGGCGACATGACCTGCACGTCCGCTGCCGACGCGAGCGAAGCATGCGTGAGCCAGGAAGGCGTCCAGGCGATCACGACGGCGATGACGATGGGTGACACCACCGGCCAGCACAACGATGTCGTGCCGTCCTGCGGCAGCACGACCAGCACCGCGCCGGACCGCACCTACCGCCTCGACGTCCCGGCGATGGCGAACCTCCAGCTCAACCTGACGACGAGCTTCGATACCGTGACCGCGCTCTACAACTCGACGTGCGGCGGCACCGCGGTGGCGTGCAGCGATCCGACCACCATGAGCGTCAACAACCTCGCGGCCGGCACGTACTACTTCGTCGTCGACGGTTACTTCAGCACGTCGGTCGGCACCTACACGATCAACGTCCTCGGCAAGATCCAGAACGGCCAGAGCTGCGAGAGCGCGCTGGCACAATCGGGCGCGATCACCTGCAACACGGGCTACGCGTGCAAGGGCACGATGGGGTCGCGTACCTGCCAACCGGCACTGTGCTCGGATGGCCTGGACAACGACACCGACGGCAAGATCGACTACCCGAACGACCCGGGCTGCGTCGACTCGGCCGACGACACCGAGCAGAACCCGACCACGCTGCCGGTCTGCGCCGACGGCTCGGACAACGATACCGACGGTCTCACCGACTTCCCGGCGGACTACGGCTGCGCGGCCGCGAGCGGCACGAGCGAAGTGTTCTGCATGGGCGAGATGGACACGACCGCGGCGATCGCGACGAAGACCACGACGGGCACCACGACCGGTGCCGCGAACGACTGGGCGCCGTCGTGCAGCACGTTCTCGACCGCATCGGACAAGGCGTTCGCGCTGCCGTTGCCGGTGCCGGTCCAGACGCTCACCGTCGACACCATCGGCTCGGGCTTCGACACCGTGCTCGCGATTCGCAACGCGCAGTGCTCGGCGGAAATCCCGCTGGCGTGCAACGACGATGGCGGCGGCAGCCTGACGTCGAAGATCGACCTCTCGAACGTCGCTCCCGGCAACTACGCGATCATCGTCGACGGCTACAACACGAACAACGGCTCGTTCACGCTCAACGTCCGCGGCACCGTGGCGCCGCAAACGTCGTGCACGTCGGCGCTGTTCACCGGCGGCGCGAACGCGGTGCTCGTGTGCCCGACCGGCACGACGTGCACGGGCTCGCCGCTGAAGTGCCAGTAGCCCGCCGGAGGTAACCGTCGCCGCCGCAAACGCCAAGGTCGGAAACTCGATCTTTATCGCGCTCCGCACACGCACGCGCCGGCGCCGATCGCGAAGGGCGCGGCGTCTGCCCAGCGGCTCGCCGGAGGTCCGCTTCGGTTTTTGCTCTGAGCGTCTTGGCGGTTGATCTCTTCGAGCTACGCCGCCTTTACACGACCCGTCCGTGCCGCTTCGCGACGGAGCGAGGCGGCCCGTTCGTTCATCACGCGCTCTTCTTCGTCGTCGCGGTGGTCGTAGCCGAGCAAGTGGCAGAGGCCGTGTGACGCGAGGTGAAGCAGCTCGGCGTAAAGGCCCTTCTTCGCCTGCCGCTTGGCGGTCTGCACCGAGATGATGATGTCGCCGAGCAGCGCGAAATCTGCGGTTGCCGCCTCGCGCTGCGCGAATGCGAGCACGTCGGTCGGCTTGTCCTTGTTGCGGTAGTCGCGGTTGAGCTCGCGAATCGTTACGTCGTCGCATAGGCGCAACGCGACCTCGAGGTCCTTGCGGCGCTCCGTGAGCGCGGCGGCCTTCACCATGCGCGCAACCTCGCGGCGCAGCTTCGCCTTGATGGCGGGTGCGACGGCGATGCCGTCATCGATCGAGAGCTCGAGCGCCATGCCGTCAGCTACGCGTAGTGAGCGCCCACACGCGCGCGCCGACGAACACTTCGAACAGGTCGGCGTCGAGCTGGCCCCGCTTGACGTCGCCCGAAAGAATGTCGAGCGCCTTCTCGACCGGCATCGCCTTCTTGTACGGGCGGTCGCTCGCGGTCAACGCGTCGTAGATGTCGCTGATCGCCATCATGCGGGCGGGTACTGGGATCTGGTCGCCCTTGAGCTTGTTCGGATAGCCGGTGCCGTCGAGCTTTTCGTGGTGCGCGCCCGCGATCTCGGGGACGTCGCGCAGCGTGCGGCTCCACGGGATGCGGACGAGGAAGTTGAACGTGTGGACGACGTGGCTATTGATCTCGAGACGCTCGGACTCGGTGAGCGAGCCGCGACGGATCTGGAGGCACGTCGCTTCGTCGTGCGTGAGGAACGGTAGCGCCGTGCCGGCCTCGTCACGGTAGGTCATGCCCGACAGCTCGGCGAGGCGTTCGAAGCCGCCCTGGTCGAGCACCGTCGGCTCGTTCGCGGCCAGGATGAACTGGATGATGTTGTCGAGCTCGGTAACCTTGGCGACCACGTCCTTGTCGACGGACTCGAGCTCGGCGGCGACCTGATCGCGCGACGCCTCGACGAGGTAGCGCACCTTCTTCTCGAGGCCCTCGATCTTGAAGCCGCGCTTGATGAGCTGGAAGCGCTGCAGGATCAGCTCCCGCTCGTGCTCGTAGAGCTTCTTCGCTTTGACGAGGATGTGCTCTCGAACGCCGACCTTGCCGAAGTCGTGCAGCAGCGCCGCGTACTCGATCTGCGTGAGGTCGTCGCGCGAGAAGCGCACCTCGCGATAGTGGCCGCTCTCGGCGCGGTTGACGGCGCGCGCGAGGCCGACCGTGAGCTCGGCGACACGCTCGGAGTGACCGGACGTCGTCGGATCGCGCGACTCGATCGCGGTAACGGCCGCCTTCACGAAGCTGTCGAACAGCGTCTTGACCTCTTCGTAGAGCAGCACGTTCTCGAGCGCGATGCCGGCTTGCGATGCGAGCGCGCCGACGTAGGCCTCGGAAACGTCATCGAACGGCACGACGCCGTCCTCGAAGTCAGCGGGCAGATCGAGCTGGATCCAGCCCTTCGCGCGCTTGTTGATGAGCTGGATGACGCCGATCACCTCGGTGCGCGCAGAGATCATCGGCACCGCGAGCACGGAGCGCGTCTGGTAGCGGTACTTGTCGTCGAAGCTTCGATCGTGGACGAAGCCCCACGGGTTGTTGCCGACGCCAGGCTCGTCGAGGTTGTAGAGGTCCGGCACGTTGATGCGATCGCCCGACAGCACGCAGGTGCCGACGATCGACGATGCCGAGATGGGCATCGTGAAGCCGGCCGACTGCACGTTGCGCGACTCGTTCTGCGACACCGCGAATCGCAGCGTGCGCTTCGAGACGTCCTCGTCGTGCCCCTCGACGATGTACACGCTGCCAGCGTCGGCGTTCGTGACCTCGCAGGCGCGGCGCAAGATGATCGCGAGCAGCGACTGGATGTCGCGCTCCTGCGATAGCGCGCGGCCGATCGAGATCAGCATGTCGTTCTCGTGGCGCGAGCGTTCGAGCTCGAGCTCGAGCGCGGCCGACTGCATGCGCATCGCGATCGCCTCCGAGCGCTGACGCAGCTGCAGCAACAGGCGCACCATCGAGATCGGCGCCGTGATCGTCGTCAGATCGGCGTCACTCGGCGCAGCGTCGAGGCGCTCCTGCTCGAACTCGGCATCGGCGCCCACCAGGATGAGGCCGTAATTGCCCGCACGCGCGCGCACGAGGTGCGGTTGCAGCGCCTTCGGGGTTTTCCACACGTCGGGCCACGCGAGCACGAGCAGCACCGGGCTGCGCGCGCGCTGCGCGATCACTTCTAGCTCGATCCAGCCATCGCCCTGACGCCGCACGCGATAACCCTGCATCCGCCGGTCACGCGATACCGCGTTGACCAGATCGTCTGGGCTCGCCACCACCATTGACTACGAGTCTATATCGTCGGGCGAACCTTTGTCTTGAGGCTCGCGGTTCTCGCGTGCCTCGCGGGCCTCGAACCGAGCGCGATCACGCGCGTCGTAGGCGCGGATCAGCGCTGCGACGAGGGGATGTCGCACCACATCTGCGTCGGTAAAGGAAATCGTGCCGATGCCACGGATGTCATGGACCAGGTCCAGTGCGTCGCGCAGACCACTGCGCTGGCCGGCCGGCAGGTCGGTCTGCGTGATGTCGCCGGTGATGACGACCTTGGCCCCGTAGCCCATACGGGTGAGGAACATCTTCATCTGCGCCGGCGTCGTGTTCTGCGCCTCGTCGAGCACGATGAACGACTCGTTGAGCGTGTTGTGGGTGAGGATCAAGTCGTCCGTGACGTACAGCGAGTCGGGGGCCGCCACTCGAATACAGCGCGTCTCTTCTCTACCGGCAGGTTCGATCCTACGTACAAAACGCTTGGGGGGCGCGCTGCCATGCTCGTGGTACAGCTTGGCCTTACGAACAAGTCGGAACGGCTTCACGTAGTTCGGTAGCCGGATGTCGAGAATGTAAGCATCGTGCCGATGAACGACCGGTCGCCCATTCGCTAGGCCCGGTGACCGACCCGCAGCTAGTCTCGTTCGGCAGTAGGCGATGCCCCCCAACGAACGCACGAGAAACAAGACATCGTCGCGAAGCCGCGGGGACGTAGTCGTGTACTGGATCCGGCATGTGCTGCCCTGCTGCGTAACTGGCCCGCCGTCGGTATCGAGGAGACCCTGCAACACCGCGAGCCGTACTTCGGCGCAGTTGAACAGGTACATCGCTGGCACGAACTTCGTGTTCGAACGCGTGCCGCAGAGCCCCAGCTCGCGGAGCTGTTCGGTTACCGGGTTCGCCTCACGTCGTCCGCCGCGGTGCTCGCCTCGGTGTCGCAGTACGAAGTCTGGTCCCGCCTTGTGCACCAGCTCGATGCGCTCCCCGAGGCCGATCTGAAGCGAATCGACGAGCTCCCGATCACGAGTTGCGAATGTTGGCGTGGTCGATCCGGTGATGCATCCATCACCGAGTAGAAGGCCCAGCGCGTAGGGCTCGAGCGGTACGCGTTGCGGCGGAAAAGCTACTGGTGCACGCAGCAACGGCAGCTCGTAGCGACACTGCTTGTGGCGATGCAGCGTCGCGGCCATCGTGGCCGTATCGACGACACGTGGCGGCTTGTTGCGTCGGCGATCCTCAAGCGTGTAGACCGACCAGAGGTGCTCGGCACAGCAATGTGTCGATGCCCCATCGGTCATCGTTACGCGGAACACGTCCTTCGTACCCTGCGGGTACACGCCATCGACGCGAGTTGGCCAACCATCAGATCCGATGACCTCATCTCCAACCTCCAGATCCCCGATCCGACGCCAACCTGTTGGGGTGAGAACGTTGCTCGAAAGCGGCTGGGCTCGACCGCGCAAGAACGCGAGCGGCGCGACCTCGATGATGTCGTCGGCCATGTTCCGCGTCAGCCTCTCGGGATCCATCATGTCGTGGAGCGCGTCGAACAGCGGGCGCAGATACGGATCGACCTTCTCCTCGAGCGTGCCGGGCAAGAAGCCGAGCCGCTCGCCGGCCTCGACGGCGGGACGCGTGAGGATGATCCGGCGAACCTGCTTGTCGAGCAGCGCGCGCACCGCGAGCGCCATCGCGAGATAGGTCTTGCCGGTACCGGCGGGACCGACCGCGAACACGATGTCGTTCGAGCGCACGAGGTCGACGTACTTTTTCTGCGTCGCGCCCTTCGGTGCGATCGGCCGACCCGCACGCGGCGTCAGGATCGTCTCGCCGAACACGGTCGCGATCGTCTGCCCGTTGTCGCCGTTGCCCTGCAGCAAGCGCACCGCGCGCACGACGTCGTCCGACGACAGCGGCTTACCGGCGAGCGCGAGGTCGTAGAGCTGCTCGAGCGCGGACTTTGCAGTCTCGGTCGCGCCCTCCTCGCCTTCGATCGTGATCTCGTTGCCGCGCAGATGCACCTCAGCCCCTGCCGTACGCTCGATCAGCTTGAGCCGGCTGTTGTTGCTCCCACACAGCGCCTGCAGCGCCTCGGGATCATCGAATGCGAGTTTCTCGCGGTGAATCTGCTTGGCCACGACGAAGACGGCGGTATAGCACGCATATGCAGCCTGGTAGCTCGCTAGCCCGACTGGTCGAAATCATGGACCGATTGCTCGGCCCGGACGGCTGCCCGTGGGACCGCGAGCAGACCCTCGAGACGTTGCGGCCGTTCCTCGTCGAGGAGACCTACGAGGTCCTCGACGCGCTGTCGCGCGACGACGCCGCCGATCATTGCGAAGAGCTCGGCGACCTCCTCATGCAGATCGTGTTTCAAGCGGCGCTGCGCCGCGATCAAGGCGCGTTCGACATCGATGCGGTGGTCGCCAGCATCTCCGAGAAGCTGATCCGCCGCCATCCGCACGTGTTCGCGACTGCCGAAGGCGTCGACACGCCAGAAAAAGTTCTCGCGCAGTGGGACCAGATCAAAGCCGCGGAGAAAGCCGAGAAAGGCGAACAGAAGAAGCGCGTCCTCGACGGCATTCCAGAAGGCCCTGCCCTCGTGCGCGCGCAGAAGATCGGCCACCGCTGCGGCAAGGTCGGTTTCGACTGGCCAGGTTGGGAAGGCTCGTTTGCGAAGGTCGAAGAAGAAGTGACCGAGGTGCTCGGCGCAGTTCGCGCACAAGATTCACGCGAAGTGCACAAAGAGATCGGCGACCTATTCCTCGCGGTCGTGAACTTGAGTCGAAAGCTCGGCGTCGATGCAGAGAATGCGCTCGTCGATGCGACAAAACGTTTCGAGCAACGGTTTGCGATCGTGGAAGACCGACTCGCCGATCGGGGCAAGACGCCACAGCAATCGAACCTCGAAGAGATGGACGCGCTGTGGAACGACGCGAAAAAATCTGTGCGATGAAAGTGACTGTTTTTTGAGCAGTCGAGATCGAGTCGAAGAGATCTCGACATGATCACCCTCTCGCGCCCCCATCCCTGAACAACTTATCCACAGAACCGGTGTGTACTCCCGCAATGTTCGTGGGTGAATTCGATGCATTGGGGCCGCGAACAAGCCTCAACTGCCAGGGCTTGACACCCCCTCCCGGGGCGGGGTAAACGCTCATCCCTCCAGGAGCGCCTACGTGGCCAATATCAAGTCAGCCGAGAAGCAAAACCGTAAGATGATCAAGCATCGCGCGCGCAACCGCGCCGCGATGGCGTCGCTGCGTACCGCCGTGAAGTCTGCCCGCACCGCCGTCGACAGCAAAGCTGCCAACGCGCAGGAGCTCGTGAAGAAGGCCGTGTCGATCGTCGACAGCGCCGTCACGAAGGGCATCCTCAAGCGCCAGACCGCGTCGCGTTACGTGTCGCGTCTCGCGTCGCGCGCCCACGCTCGCTAAGCGGTCTCGCGCGGCTCGCTAGTTTTCGTCGTCGTCGCCGCTCTCACCCTGAGCGGTGATGCCGTACTTCCGTAACAGTTTATGGAGGTACTTGCGATCCATGTCCGCGTCGCGCGCGGCCTTGGAGATGTTGCCCTCCGCGCGCTTGATCAGCCACGCGAGGTAGCGGCGCTCGAACAGCTCGTTCCACTTCTCCTTCGTGTCGCGGAACGAGACGCCCGCTTCGAATTCGATCGCATCACGGAGCGCGACGCCTTTGCTGCTGGTGGTCGCCTCGGGGCCGAGCGGCGCGACCAACATGCCTGGATCGGCGCCGAGCGCGAGTGCCCGCTCGATCACGTTGCGAAGCTCGCGAACGTTGCCCGGCCAGTCGTGCGCCATCAGCGCCGCACGCGTCGTGTCGGTGAGCTGTGTCGCGGCGTCGGGCGCGAGCTTGGTGAGCATGTGATCGATGAGCAGTGGAATGTCCTCGCGGCGCTCGCGTAGCGAGGGCGCCGTGATCGGTACGACGTTGAGCCGGAAGTAGAGGTCCTCGCGGAACTTCCCCTTCTCGACCTCCGAACGCAGGTCTTTGCGCGTCGCAGCGATGACACGCAGATCGACCTTGATCGTCTTCGTACCGCCGACGCGACGTAGCTCGCGCTGCTCGAGCACGCGCAACAGTTTTGGCTGCAGGTCGAGCGACAGCTCGCCGAGCTCGTCGAGAAACACGGTTCCGCCGGACGCGAGCTCGAACGCGCCTTGCCGCGCGCTCGTCGCACCCGTGAACGCGCCCTTCTCGTGGCCGAACAGCTCGCTCTCGATCAGCGTGCCCGCGACGGCGCCGCAATCGACGACGATGAATGGCTTGTCAGCGCGCGGCGACAGCTGATGGAGTGTGCGCGCGATCATGTCTTTGCCAGTACCGGTCTCGCCTTCGATCAGCACCGTCGCGTCCGTCGGCGCAATACGCTCGATCAGGCCGAAGATCTCCCGCATCGCGGGCGACTTGCCGACCATCTCGCCGAGCGTCTCCTTCTCCGACGGGAGGATCTCGATGCGTTCTTCGAATGGCGTGAACTTGAGCTCGGTGGCACCGACGCTGATCACAGAGCCAGCGCGCAGGTATGCCTCCTTGACCTCGGCGCTGTCGAGGAACGTGCCGTTCGTCGATTTGAGATCGCGCACGAGGTAACCCTTCGCATCGCGCACGATCTCGAAATGTACGCGCGACACGGTCTCGTCTGCGAGCACGAGATCATTCTCTGGAGCTTTGCCAATGCGGATTACGTCTCCGGAGATCACGAACTCGGTGCCGCGTTGTGCCCCTTTGATGACAACGAGCTTGCAGCGACGAAGGTTGACCGTCGCCGGCGTCGCCTCACGCCGGATCCGGGTCCCCGTCAAATGCTCCATCGGCGGAATCGTACCATGCGCAACGTGCGCCCTAGCCTGAGCTTGTTGTACGCTCGGGTCTAGTGCTGCGCAGTCTTGGGGTGATCGCGCTGACGGCCAGTGTTTATGGCGGTATTGCCAACGCGCAACCTGCGCCGGCAAAGCCGTCGGACGCGCCGCTTCCATCGTGTCTCGATCAAACGATCGCCGAGCAGGTTGGCGAGCAGCTCAAGCCGCGCGGCGTACAGAAGAAGGACTTCCTCAAGCGCCGCAAGATCAACGTCGTTCTGCAAGGCGGTCTGAACGGCGGCGACCTGATGTCGTCGAGCTGGATCGCCGGTGGCTCGATTGGCTTCTTCTTCACCGAGGACTTCGGGTTCGCCGGCGAATTCGATGTCACGCCGCTCGAGCTCGATCTCGACTCGCCGATCAACAAGTTCTTCGGCGACGATCGCTTCGAGCCGGGCCTCGCGTACGTCGCGCTCGGCAAGCTGTTCTGGTCGCCGATCCACGCCAAGTTGAAGCTTGGCGGTGGCATCGTGCACGCCGACTTCTTGGTCTTCGCCGGTGCCGGCCGCATGTTCCACGACGCCGTGCAGGGCATCGCCTACGACGCAGGCGCCGCGATCGACATGTTCGTCACCAAAGGGATGACGATCCGGATCGGCCTGCAAGACCTCATGGCCGTCGAGGAGATCGCAGCCGAGACGCACTTCACCAACAACCTGATCGCGACCGCTGGGCTCGCGCTGTGGATACCGAGCGGACTATGAAACGTGCCCTCGTTCTCCTTGCAGTCCTCGCGCCGGCGCTCGCGCATGCCGATGACAAGAAGCAGGTCGCGGCCGCCGATTCGAAGGACGACAAGAAAGCAGACAAGGACGAGGCAGCCGTCGGCACGACGTCGATGTGCATCGATCAAGAGATCGCGGACCGACTCGCGATCAAGCGCAAGCGACGCGGTGCAGTCGACCGCCTGTTCGTGAAGCAAGGCCGTCACGAGCTCACGGCGGCCGGTGGCTATTACGAGAGCGACTTGCTCTCCGGCACATACCTCGTCGGCGGCTCGTACACGTATCACATGACCGACGAGACCGCGGTCGAGTTCGCGGGTTGGTGGACGCACGCGAACGCAGATTTGATCCGGGCACTCGAAGACAAGCGCGGTGTGGTGCTTACCGAAACGTACGCGCGCATGATTTTCGCAGAGTCGCTGCTGGTGTGGAGCCCCGTGTACGGCAAGCTGCGACTCGGAGGAACGATCGTCCATTTCGATCTGCACGCGGACCTTGGCGTCGGCGTGATCGACTCGAAGACGAGCCGCGGCGCCGCCGGCGTCCTCGGTTTCGGCATTAAACTATTTGCGGGGCAAGCAGTCGCCTTCCGGATCGATGCACGTAACCGCACGTTCCGACAGGACCTGCTCGAAGAACGTTTTCTCGTCAACGATGCTGCGTTGACTGCGGGCTTCTCGCTGTTTCTGCCGTTCTCTAACTAGTCGCCGTGTCACGCTCGGAGAGATCATGAGAAGAGGGATCTTGATCGCGCTGCTCGTGCCTGCGGTTGCATTCGCGGGCCCGAAGAAGAAAAAGAAGAAGGCAGCTGCGCCTCCACCTCCGGTCGAGGAGAAGAAGGAGCCGGAACCGGCTGAGGAGAAAGCGGCGCCGACGCCCGAGCCTCCCGGCACACCGACGGTCCCGACCACGACGAAGCCCGGCACGGCGCCCGCGACCTCGGGCCCGCTGACAACCAAGCCGGGTACACCGACGGTTCCGCTCAGCGGCACGACCGCACCGACCGGCACGCCCGCACCGACGCCGAGCGTGGCACCGCCCAAGGAAGAGGAAGAGCCACCCGCGAAGGAAGGCAAGGACGTCGACGTCGATGCGCTGCGCCAAGAGTACCTGTCGCTGCGCGACGAGCTCTTCAAGTCGCGCGCGCGTGCGAACGCCGTCGCGAGCCAGCTGTACTCGACGCGCGTCAGCATCAAGTTCTCGTGGGGCTCGGCGCGCCACTACGGCGTGTCGAAAGCGTCGATTCGCCTCGATGGTGCGACCGTGTATGAAGACACGACCGGCGCGATCGCCAACGACGACGGCGTGCGGTTCAACGGCTTCGTCGCACCTGGTCGTCACCTGATCACGTTCCACGTCGAAGCCGCCGGCAAGGACGATGACTCGTTCACGTCGTCGACGGAGTCACAGGTCGTCGTCAAAGCCGTCGCGAACAAAGACCTCATGATCTCGGCGAAGGGCCGCGACAACGGTGACATCGCGTACGAGTGGAAGCGCAGCGAGAAAGGCAGCTACGGCCTCGGCATCGACGTCTCGGTGAAGACGGCCGCAGCAGCGGGGGCGAAGAAGTGAGGCTCTCCGCGCTCGTCACGGTCGCGCTGTTCTGCGCCGCAGGCTCTACGCAAGCAGCGCCCGGTGGAGCGAAGGCCGCGAGCGAATCGACGTCGGGTGGCGTCGAGCAGAAGAGCGACGAGCTCGCGAAGTACTTCCAACAGCTCGAGTCGATGAAGCTCATCGACGCCGAGAGCGGCACGCTCGAGACGCTCAAGCGCGAGCTCGGCATCGCCGAGGAGCTATTGCACAGCGGCGCGTACCAGAACGCTGCCGTCGCGCTCTACGCGATCGTGAAGTCTCCGCGCTACTCCGCGTTCACGGACTTCGTCGAGTACCAGAACGCCGAGTACGACCTCGGTGTCGCGCTCTCGCGGTCTGGCAGCTACGGCGCCGCGATGGACATCATCGAGCAGACGCTGCACCGCGGACCGAGTGCACCGTACTGGGGCCCCGCACATCGCCGCGCCGTCGATATCGCGATCGAAACCCGCGACCACGCCGGCATCCTCGCCCGTATCGAGGCGATCAAGACCACGGATCCGATTCCGCCGTCGGCCGCTGGCGAGCGCGCGTACCTGCGCGGCCGCTCCGCGTACGAGACCGGCAAGCTCGCCGATGCCGAAGCGGAGCTGATCTCGATCTCGCGCAAGAGCCGCCTGTACTCGTCAGCGGTGTACCTGCGCGGGGTCATCCGCGCGCGGCGCGGTCAGTACAAAGAGGCCGCCGAGGCGATGTGCGAGATCGCAGCGACGCCCGACACCGACAAGATCACGTTCGTCGTCGATGATCGCTACTTCACCGTCAAAGACCTCGCGCGCCTGGGTCTCGGCCGGATCGCGCACGAGCAGAGCGAATACGACGACGCCTACTACCACTACTTCCAGATTCCCGAGGACTCGACGTACCTCCCCGACGCACTGTTCGAAGCGGCGTGGTCGATGTACCAGAAGCGCGAGCTCGCGACGTCGCGCGACCTCGTGAAGGAATTCTTGAAAGAGTTCCCGTCATCGCCGCTGTGGCCGGAAGCGAGCTTGCTCGCGGGCTACGTCGAGCTCGCCGACTGCG
>DASUFX010000780.1:0-7362 GCA_036274355.1 Kofleriaceae bacterium
GGTCAAGTCGGCGCTGCGAATCAGCCGGCGCATACCCTCTGCCTCGGCCTCGGCGAGCATCCCATCGGCCCATGCCACGGCAGCCCACACCCGGATCACACTCAGAATCTGCGACTCGGCCATGCCCGCAAAGATACACGATTAGACGTGTAGCTCGAGGCCGATCCGGTCTTTGACCAGGCGCGCGAGTGTGGCCCTTAGCTCATCTCCGCTCTTCGCGGCAATCCACGTACCGGAATCGGTCGGATCGAAGTGCCATGCCGATGCCACGGCGGCCATCCAGATCTGCCGGGCGGCCCGATGGCTGTTGATTACGATCTTCGTGCCATCGCGCAGATCTAGGCGTAACACGCCATCACTCGTAGACACTTCGACGTCATCGGGATCGATGTCGGCAAATGCGTCCTCGATACGCCGGAGCTCGGCGCGAGCCTCGTGATCGAAGGTAGCTTCGTCCATGCGCACCTTATAGCGTTTTTTCGGTACTATTGAGGCCAATGGGTACTCCGTCGGACCTGGAGCTCGACATTCCCGAGCCTGTGGAGCGTGAAGGTCACGAGACGTTGTTGCCCTCGGTCACTCGCTCGATGCTCTCCACGAAGAGCTTCGTCAGCGATATCGAAGGCCCGACGCCCTCAGCGACTGGCTCCAACGTCGCGCCATCGATCGAAGACGCGGTCCGCACCGAAGCCGGTCGCGTACGCGGAGCACGATCCGGCGACATCGTTGGCGGTCGCTATGTTGTCGAAGGCCAGCTCGGCCGCGGCGGCATGGGCCGCGTGCTGCGCGTGCGTCACTCGGCGCTCGGCAAACCGTTTGCGCTCAAACTAATCAAGTCAGCGATCGCGACGAACGCGAAGATTCGCGAATTGTTCTATCGCGAAGCCCGCCTCGCATCGGCGCTGACCCACGACAACATCTGCTCGATCGTCGACTTCGGCCAGGACGAGGCCTTCGGCCTCTTCATGGTCATGGAGCTCCTCGAAGGTCAGACCGTCCACGCGCGCCTGCGCCACAGCGGTGGCTTCACTGCGAAGGTCGCGTGTGACGTGATGTGGCAAGTGAGCGACGCGGCGC
This sequence comes from Kofleriaceae bacterium, assembly GCA_036274355.1. Taxonomy (GTDB): domain Bacteria; phylum Myxococcota_A; class Polyangia; order Haliangiales; family Haliangiaceae; genus JABFXX01. Next base: position 1,078 of record DASUFX010000780.1, read on the forward strand.
GCTTCATTCATAGCCGCCAGATCCTCCACGGCGACATCAAGACCGAGAACATCTTCCTCGTCCGCACACCGGCGCAGCGCCGCCTGATCAAGCTCCTCGACTTCGGTCTGTCCCGCGCCGACCTCGGCCACACCGAGGGCGTCGACGGCACGCCCGAGTATCTCGCGCCCGAGCGCATCGACGGTGCACCCGCTTCGCAGGCGAGCGACATCTACGCGATGGGCATCGTGTTCTTCGAGCTGCTCACCGGCAAGCTGCCGTTCGTCGGCGACACGAAGGAAGTCTTCAAGCAGCACAAGAAGTACGCGGTGCCGCTCGCAAGCCAGTACGTCGAGGGCGAAGCGCTCGACGAGCGCGCCGATCAAATCATCGCGCGCGCGACCGCGAAGGATCCGGCCGATCGTCATCCCGATGTCGCCGCGTTCATGTACGAGCTGCGCACGCTGATGGGCATGCTCGGCATGGAGCAAGGCCAGGGTGGCCGTCGCCGCGCCGTTGCGCCCGACGCGCAACGCGAACGTCGCGAGTACGATCACCGCCTCAAGGCCGCCGCCGAAGTGTTCGGCGCAGTGCCGCTGCCGATGGCGTGCTGCGACCCCGAAGGTCGCGTGCGCGCGGCGAACCCGGCGTTCCTCGAGTTCCTCGGCTGCGGCGGTCTCGCATCGGGTCTGCAGCTGCGTGACTCGGCGTTGCCCGAGGTCTATCCGACGCTGTTCGAGGATCTCGAGACGGTCGCGACGTCACGGCGTCCGATCAAGCGCGTCATCTATCTCAACGAGGGCGGCGATCGCGTGATCGAAGCGGCCGTCGTGCTATCGGCCGCGCCGAGCGCAGCCGAAGTGACCGCAGGCGAGGTGTACGTCGTGTTGCACCCGCTGCGCTCGCTGCTGTCCTAGCCCGGCTTAGAAGCCGAGCTGGATGCCGAGCGAGAGGTCCGCGCCGAAGCCGTTGTTGAGCAGCGGCGCTGCACCGAGCTCCTTCACGACCGCGATCGCACCGAGCGCCGAGAAATCGGCCATCACGGCAATGTTGCCCGAGAGCCGGCGCGTAAAGCCGACGCCCGCGCCGATGAGCAGCGGGCCCTGCGCGACGATATCGGTGTCGCCCATGCCCGGCATCGCGTTGTCGAGCTTGATGGTGTTGCGCAGGATGCCGACGCCCAGCTGGCCCATGACGCGGAGGCCGTCACCGCTCGGAGACAACGAGTAACGCACGCGCGCGAGGCCGGCGGGCGCGATGGTTGCGTGGCCCTCGACGTTGGCGCCGAGCGGGAAGCCGATGCGCGCGGCGAGGCCGACCGACAGGCGCGGGTTCACGAAGTAACCAATCTCGGGCTGCACCGCGACGATCGGATTACCGAAGCAGCAGTTCTTGACCTCGTTGTGCGTCATGCCGTCGCCCTCGGTCTGGCCAACGACGTAGCCGGAGCCCGCGCCGCCGGCGAGCGCGATCATCACGCGTGCGCGCTTGGGACCGACGGTGACGTTGCTGGAGACGCTGCCGCCGCCACCACCGCCACCGCCGCCGCCGCCGCCGATCGGATCCTCGTTGTCACCCGAGCCTCCCGCGGCGACGCCGCTGATCTCGATGATGTTCGGCGAGCCCGACGAGCCCTTCGACGCCACGGGCTTGGGACCGTCCGCGTACGCAGCGACGTAGTAGTGCACGAGCGAGCCCTTCATCGCTGCCGCCGGGATCGAGCCGGTGTACTTGCAGTCGCCGTCCTTTTTCATTTTGACTTCGGTGAAGTCCGTCGCGCCTTCCGCGCGATAGAGGATCGAGACCTTCGTCGTGCCGGCAACGTCAGCGCCGAGATACGCCTCGACCGCGAGCGGAGCGCCGCCCTTCGCAGTGTCGATGATCGTGTGCTGCATGCCCTGCACCGTCGAACAATCGACGCCGCTCGTATCAACTGGAGGAGGCGTGGCCTCGACGGGCTCCGACGCACCGCCGCCACCGCTCGACTCCTTGCGCGCCTGCTCTAGGAGCTTCGACATCTCGTTCGACTTGTAGGCAGCGTCGATCTGGATCTTCGGATCGATCTGCACCGCCGACAGGAACGAGAGCTTCGCGCCGTCCGCATCGTTGTTGACGAACTGCACGATGCCGAGATCGAGGTGCGCTTTCGCGGTGCCCGGATCCTTGTCGAGCTTGTTCTTCTTGGCGATCTGGAGCGCCTGATTGAGCAGCTTCTTCGCTGCGTCGTAATCCATCAGGTCGTAGTTCTCCATCGCCTCCTTGATCTTGGTTTGGATATCGCTTTTCGGACTGGCGTCCGCGATTCCGAAACCGAACAAGATCGCGATGACCGCGACGAGACTGCTTCCCCTCATGTGGGTGTCATAACAAGAAATCCGGCGGGCCAGCGGCAAAAAGACCTAACCACTGACGGGATCGAGGCTAATTGCACACCTCGTTTTCGACGTACGGACGCCCAAATCCCGTCGAGGACGGCCTGATGGCGCCCGCCACCACTCGCCTGCGGCGTGGCCCGTACAGCGCGATTAGCGCTCGGTAATGACGAACTCGACGCGGCGGTTCTGCGACCGGCCGTCGGCCGTGCGGTTGTCGGCGATGGGTACGGTCTCGCCGTAACCCTTCGGGACCATGCGATCTGCGCTCACGCCCCGCTTCGCGAGATACGCCTTCACGCTCTCGGCGCGTTTCTGGCTCAGCTTCATGTTGAAGGCGTCGTTGCCGACCGAGTCGGTGTGGCCCTGAACCTCGACCTTGATGGTCGGGTTGTCCTGCATCGCCTGCGCGACCTCGTTGAGCAGCGGGAACGAGACCGGCTTGATGGTCGCCTTGTTGAACTCGAAGAAGATGGTCTGCTTGATCTCGATCTTCGTCTTCGTGACGACGACGTTGACGTACTTCTTCGGGCAGCCGTCGGGCGCGACGCCGAACTCGAGCGGGCACTTGTCGTCCTTGTCGAGGAACGTGTCGTTGTCGTTGTCGAGGTCGGGACAACCGTCGTCGTCCTCGAAGCCATCCTTGTCCTCGGGCTCGTTCGGGCACTGATCGACCTTGTCGGCAAGGCCGTCCTTGTCGTTGTCGAGGTCGGGGCAGCCGTCCTCGTCTTCGAACTTGTCGAGGTCCTCGGGATCCATCGGACACTTGTCGACGACGTCTTTGATGCCGTCGGCATCGTTGTCGAGATCCGGGCAGCCGTCGTCGTCCTCGAAGCCGTCCTTGTCTTCGGGATCGTCGGGACACTTGTCGACGTCGTCTTTCAGCCCGTCGCGATCGCGATCGCCAACCGGCGGCGGGCCCGACGGGTTGCACTTGTCCTTCGGCGATTTTTCGATCGCGAGCTTCGCGTTCTTCTCGGCGATGTCGGCGGTACGGCGGCCGTCGAAGTAGTTGCCCTCGTCGAGCGCGTGGATCGCGAAGTCGTTGTACGACTCGGCCATCGCGAGCTCGACGGGCGCGCACTTCATCGCGCCGTTGTCGCGCGCGGTCGCGATCAGACCGACCGTGTCGGTCGTCTTGGAACGCACCTGTTGTCCCGCACAACCAACGAGCACGCAGAGCGCGAGGACGAGCGACTTCATCATTCTTTCGCGGGCGCCACGCCGCCCCCAGTGGCTGAGGACGACCCCGGCGCCGTACTGCCGTCGTCTTTGGCGGGCGCAAGCTCTTGGGTCGGATTGACCGGACGCTTGCTCGGATCGCTCGCGGCGGCCGCCGATTCCTCGGCTGCCTTCTCGGCGGCTTCCGACGACAGCCGGCCGAAGTGATTCGCGCCCTGATAGTCGGCGTGTCCCGCAACCTCACGCGCCATGTGCAGATACACGACGGCGCGCGTCCACCAGTACGGGCTGTACTTCTCGGCATCGAGCGATCGCGCGCGCTCGACCTTGTCCGCGGCGTCGTACGGGACCTGCTTGATGTACTGGATCGGGCCACAGCCTGACAGCAAGGCCAGCGCGATCACCCAAGGTCGCATCGGCCTCATCATATCACCGCGACCGAACCCGCCGCCCGTCTCGGCCTAGCTCGATCGCGACGTAGATCGCGGACCCGAACAGCGCGAACAGCGACACGACGAATGCCCAGCCCAGCTTGACGGCGAACAGCGACATGCCGGCACCCGCCGCATAGCCCGGATAGTCGGCGGCCGTCGACAGCCGGTTGATGCCGACCGCGACGAGGACGAGCATGAACAGCGCGAGCGCGCCGGCCGCATAGACCAGCGCGCCGGCGAGCCCCTTGCGGATCAGGAACGCCGAGATGTACCAGCCGCCGATCACGAGCGCGGCGTGGCCGACCATCAGCGGCAGCACGAAGATCGTGGCCAGCTTCGCGGGGTCGACCCAGTACATCCATGCCCACGCGGGATGGACGGCGTAGAAGTAGAGCGCGATCGGAGCGACGACCGCAGCTGCATGCATCGCGACGAGCGGAAACGCCGGCGACGCAAACGGACCATCGGCTTTAATGCGGTCCCGCGCGATCAGCGCGAAGCCGATCCCGAACAGCAAATTGATCAGGGCGACAACGGGAATGGCGCAGGCCCTCCGCACTGAAGCTACTACGTCCTGCGGTGCTTCGGCGCGCTGCGTTACCGAGATCGGCTAGGAACTGCTTCGAGCGGCGGCGTTCGGCTGCCGGTATCGGGGTCCGGTTGCTCCGCGTTGCCGAGCAGCTTGCTGGCCGCGGTGAACTCGACCTTCGGGGTCTTCGCATCCGCGCCCTCGGGAGCCGGCGTGGGAACGTCGATTTCGCCGGCCACGAACGCGTTCTCCGATGAAATCGTGCCGCCCGGCGGCACCACGGTGACGCCCTCCACCGGCGTGCCGTCGTCGTTGACCGCGCCGGTCTCCTGGTTATCGTCGTCGGGCGCGCGCACGGCTTGCGCGACGTTGGTGACGACCCAATCGTCCTGACCGGCGGGTGGCGAGGTCAGCGCGGATTGCGTCCACGCCTCGCTGTCGGCCCGCTGCTTCGGTTTGGGAATCGGCGGCATCGGCGGTGGCGCGACCGGATGGCGCTCCATCGTCTGATCGGCGGGCGGCGGCGGCGCGACGACCGAGTTCGAGCTGGTGTGGCCGCGCGCGAGCTCGTCGAGCGACTCGGGATCCTCGATCTGATTGAGCGCGGTGTCGACCGGCGGCGCCTGCGGCGCTTCTTCGAACACGGTCGCTTCGAAGTCGTCATCGGCGAGCATCTCGATCTTCGGCGCGTCGTCGTCCTCCGCTTCCTCGGAGAACTGATCGGCAAACCGCTCGGCGATGATCGTGTATGCCTTGCGCAGCGCGCGGCGTGCAGAGCTCGCCGTGAAGTCGTGGCGCACGCGCTCGTAGGCCGCGTTGGCGAGGCGATCGCGCAGCTGCGGCTCGCCGAGCAGGCGAAGCACCTTGCGCGCGAGATCCACCGGATCGCCGGGCTCGAACAGCAGCGCCTCGCGGCCGTTCTCGACGACGAGCTGCACGGTGTTGCGCCGCGGCGCCACGATCGCGCGCCGGCACGCCATGTACTCGAGCATCTTCGTCGGAAAGACGACCGCCGGATTCGCCGTGAGGTCGGCGGCCGCGGGAACGACGCACACCGTCGCGGTCGCGATCAGCGCCGGCAATTGATCGTGGTCGACGGCACCGACCATCTCGACCTTCTCGGTGAGCCCGAGCTCGCGAATGCCGTCGCGCAGCGCGGTTTCGAACTTCGGTGCGATGACCGGGCCCGCGATGACGAGCCGGGCATCGACCTCCCGTACGATCGCGGCCATCGCGCGGATCAACACGCGCACGCCGCGACCGGGATCGATCGAGCCGGTGTACAGGATGCGTGGCGGTCCACTCTTCGTCGCCTCGTCCCAGTCGAAGCGATCGACATCGACGCCGGGCGGCGACAGCAGAACGCGCTCTGGCTTGCCGCGCCCCTGCAGCGCTTTGACCGCGGCGGGAGTCGGCGCGAGCACGAGGTCGCTCGCAAGAATGCAGGCCTCTTCATCGCGGCCGTACTGCGCATCGAGCTCTGGATCGAGCGTGGTCTCGCCGAGCGGCGAGCGCGTCATGTCGTAGACGACCGCGTAGCCGAGTCGCGAGCGCGCTTCGAGCACCGGAATGCAGCTCCAGCTGTCGCGGCAATGCACGACGTCGTAGTCGGCGCCCTCGAGCTGGCGCTTGAGCGCGCGCTGATACGATTGAATCTGAGCGCGCAGATCCGCGTCGTGCGTCGGCACGCGCAACACCCGTACGGAACCTTGCCGTTCGACGTAGGCCTGCTCACCCTCGCGGAGCACGAGCAAATCGACCGTGTGAAACGGCGTCAACGAGCGAATCA
>DASUFX010000781.1:0-7145 GCA_036274355.1 Kofleriaceae bacterium
AGGTTGTAATAGTTGTTGTTGCAGCGCACGCCGTGCAGCATCTCGTCGCCGCCGACGAGCATCGGCACGCCAGCGGACACCATCAGCAGCGCCATCCCGGTGCGCGCTGCTTGCCGCTGCGCCACTGCGTCGCCACCGTGATCCGACGACAGGTTGTTCGCGCTGCCGCCATCAGACGGGCCGTAGGGCCACGCCTGCGTGTTGTTGGGTCCGTTGCACGCGTAGAGGTCGCGCAGCGTGAAGCCGTCGTGCGAGACCAGGTAATTGATCGACGCGCTCGGCATGCGGCCGTCGTCGCGAAACAGCTCGGTGCTGCCATGCACGCGATCGGCGATCCAGCCGGGCGTCGTCTGCGCCTTGTTCTGATCGCCGCGAATCGTGTCGCGGAACTTGTCGTTCCATTCCGACCAACCGGCGGGAAAGTGACCGACCTGATAGCTGCCGGCGACCACGCCCCACGGCTCGGCGATCAGCGCCGCATCGGGGAACGCGGCCGCGATCTCCTCGTGCACGCCGCTGCCGAACTTGAAGCAGCCGGGGCCGCACACATTGCCGAGCACGGGGGCGAGGTCGAAGCGAAAGCCGTCGACACCGAGCTCGTCGTAGAAGTAGCGCAACGAGTCGAGCATCAACTGCTTCGCGAGCGGCTTGTCCATGGCGAGGTCCGCGCCGACGCCGTTGCTGTTCGTGAACCCGGTGCCACTCCGATCGAGCTGGTAGTAGCCGGCGTTGTCGATGCCGCGCAGTGAGAGCAGCGAGCCGCCGCCGCCCTCGGCGGTGTGGTTGTAGACGACGTCGACGAGCACCTTGATGCCCTCGGCATGAAACGCGTGGACCATGTCGCGAAACTCGCGCGTCGGGCCGCCCGCTGACTGATCGCATGCGTACCGGCGATCGGGCGCGAAGTACGCCACCGTCGAGTAGCCCCAGTAGTTGTCACCGCTCGCGCTGTTCGGATCGACGTCGTTGCGATCGTTGTTCGACTCTTGCAGCGGCAGAAACTCGATGGCCGTCACGCCGAGGTCGCGCAGATATGCCGCGCGCTCTGCCGCGCCGGCGTAGGTACCAGCGCACTCGATCGGCGCTGCCTTCGTAAAGCCGCGCACGTGTACCTCGTAGATCACGTCGTCGCGCAGCGGCCGCGCGGGCTTGTCGCTAGTCACCGCTTCGTCGTGCAGCACGATCGCCTTTGGCGCGACCGGTGCCGAATCGATCGTGCGGCGCATGCCGACGGCGTACGGTGCACCGTCGAGCTGCGCCGGCGTGTTCGGATCGTGTGACAGCTCGCGCGCGTACGGATCGATCACGAGCTTGTTCGGATTCATCCGATTGCCGTCACTGTCGACATCGGTGATCCAGCCGATGTCCGTCCCCGGCTGCCATGCAGGCTCGTACGGCCAGTTCGGTCCCCACACGCGATAGCCGTAATAGATCGTCGGCGGCAGCGCGCTCGCTGGCACGCGCACGCCGAACGTGGTGTCGGTCTCGCGCGCCAGCTCGGCGTGCAGCACCTCGGCGCTCTGTGTCGGCTGCGCGTAGATCCACAGCTCGATGCGCGTCGCGCGCGTCGACGCAATGCGAAACGACACCTCGTCGCCGGCTGGGCTCCAGTGCGCGCCGAGTCCGGGCTGCCACGGCTCTTGCCCGTCGTCATCATCGCCGGACGGCCCGGCGCCTTGATGCGCGCACGCAACGACGAAGCAAGCTAGCGCGAGCCACCTCATCGCGTGCTGCACGATGCAACGCACAGGCCGCGCCAGACACGCGATTCTGCGTGGGTGCGCCGCTCGTCACGTTGCCGATCGCAACGCGTCGATCGCAACGTGGTCGCATCCGTATAATGAGGCATGCGCCCCGGAATAGTGTGGATGGGACTGCTTGCGGCTTGCTACACGGGGTCGCCGGCGCCGGTCGGCCAAACGCCGTTTCCGCCGCCGAGCGCACCGGTAAGGAAGATTGCCGCGCCAACAAATCCCAATCGCGTGCGGATCGACCTCGCTGACGAGGCGTCGCTCGTCGCCGCAGGGTTCGAGCACAACGCCGGCGGCACGAGTCGCTTCGCGAACGGGCGGCTCGAAATCACGACGAACAGCTACGAGGAATGGATGCAGGACGAAGGCTTCGTCCAGCAAGCGGCGAATGGCCCGTGGGCCGTCGAAGCGCGCTTCGCGATAACGACGCCGTGCGCGCGCGGCGGCACCGGCGTGTGGATCCACGACGGCATGTACTTCGTGAGGGCCGCGATCACCGACCACGAGCTCGTGCTCGATCGCCAGCGCGTCGAGATCGGTCCGACGAGCCAGCTCCGCACGTATCGCTTCGAGCTCGCCGACAAGCAGGTCACAGTTCTCGTCGACGGCAAGCAAGTGCTCCAGAAGCCGGCGTCCGAGATCGCCGCGTCGGTGACGCTGATGTTCGGCGTGCTCGGCGACGGCTGCACGGCGAACTCGTCGACGTGGGACTACATCGCGTACGAGACGACGCCCGGGCCAGGTGCATTCTGGCCACCGCGTTGGGACTGGCACGCGGGCACGAAGGCGCAGCCGCTGATCGATGCGCTGCACAAGCAGCTGCCGTCGCTCGCGATCCCGCAGCTCGATGATCGCGACGTGCCGTGTCTCGCGATCTTCACGCTCGATGGCGCACTACGGGATGTGCTGCCGCTCGCCTACGACGCGCAGAGCACACCGAACGTGGCGACCGAGTTCCGCCGCCTGCCGGTCATGACAAACACGCACGCGCTCGGCGATGCGGACCGCACGATCCGGACCTGGACCGAGCCGCAAGGCGGTCCGTACCCGTGCGATCCCGCGCCGGGGACTCGGTGCCCGCCGCCCGTCCAGCCGAAGCCCGCTGCGCCGGTGCCGGCGGCTGCAGCGGTGCTGCGCACTGCGGTGTGGAATGCTTCGCGATGGTCGCTGCATCCTGACTATGCGGAGCGCTCGACGGCGATGGCCGCGAAGGTCTACGCAGACGCCATCGCAGCGAAGCTGTCGGGTGCGACCGAGGCGGTCAAACGCCTGCAGGCAAAGCTGTCGTCACTCGCGAATCACCCGAAGAAGTGCGGCCTGTAATTTCTGGTTGTCTCTGCGTGAGGCACAATAGCGCCGCTCATGTCGTCCCTCGAATACGTCGACGTCGCGACCGCACGTGCGGCTCGCGGAACTCGCATCATCACTTCCGCGCTCGTCGCAAGTCCGTGGTCGGAGGCGGCGAAGGGCATGTTCGTCGTCGCGAATCTTCCTGCGCTCGTCGTTGGCAGGCCGCGTGACGCCGCCGACATCACGCAATGGACCGGCGTCGACAACGTGCCGGTCGTCCTCCACGACGACGAGCCGGCACGCACGAACTGGGCGGCGATCGTCGGCCTCGCGTCGCGCCTGGCCGGCCCCGATGTCCTCGTGCCGAGCGACCCGGAGCAGCGATCCGCCCTGATGGGCCTCGTCGAGCTCGTCGCAGGTGAGCAAGGACTCGGTTGGAATGCTCGACTCTCGATGATCCACGCGTCGTTCGAGTCGGAGGGCAAGCGAGGGTTCTCGCTGCCGGTCGCCGGCTATCTCGCGAAGCGCTACGGCCACACGAGGTCGCTCGATACCGACGCGCTGCGCGGACGCGTCGCGAACCAGCTGCGCATCCTCGACGAGAAGTTGACCGGTAGCTACTTCGCCGGAACGCGCCCCGGCGCGCTCGACGTCTATGCGGCAACGTTTCTCACCCCGCTGACCGTGATCGACGACGCAGTCTGTCCGCAAATGGCGCCGCCGATCCGCACGGCGTTCGCAGCTGCGAAGGATCTTCTCGGCGACCTCGTGCCGGCGCGACTGTGGGCGCATCGGACGATGATGTTCGAGCGTCATCTCGCGCTGCCGATTCGGCTCGCCTGACGGTCGCCGCCCGCTCGTTCGGGTTCGTTCCGCTAGTTCGCGCTCGGCGGTGGTGGGATCGGCGCGTTGGGATCTTTCGCCTTCGCCAGCGCGAGCTCGATCCACCAGTCGAACTGCGCGCCGGTCATCTCGATCGAGGCAGCCAGGCCCTTCCCTTCGGCGCGAGCCTCGGCGCTCTCCAGCATGCGGTTCTTGACGAGCTGTGCGAGCACGGCTCGCATTTGGGATTGGATCCCGCTCGCCCGATCCTCGTTCTCGAGCTGGACATATGCCTGCGCACGTAGTCCGGCATCGGCTTCGATCGAGAACGCGAGACCACCGATGCCGGGCTGCTTCGTCATCGCGCCGTCCCCTACCATCACGAGCCCGGATTCGAAGTCGACGTGATCGAGCAGCGTAGCAAGGTCGCCTTGCGTGAAACCGCCACCGGCGGCCAGAACGCGGCGCAGCTCTGGCTCGCCGATCAGCTTGTCGTCGGGCGCATGCTGGAAGTAGAACGCCGTTGTCGCGTCGAGCCAGAGGATCTCGGTCGTGCTCGTCGTCGAGGTCTCGAGCGAGTAATCGCCTCGCGAGAAGGACTTGGTCTGTTTCAGCTTCTGCTGCTCGACCGCTTTCGTGCACGTGAGCTTCGCGTCGCGGTTGACGCCGTGCAACCAGCCCCATGATTTGTGACCGTCGGCATCTTCGAGGCCGACAAGTGCGTACTTGACGTCGTCGAGCGCGCCGCACATCGTGCCGATCAGCTCGTCGACCATCGGCAGCTCGCGCAACAACGACCAGCCGCGTTGCGCGATCGGGCTATGACGTAGCTTTGTGACGTCGACGGCAAAGATCAGCTTCGCATCACCCGGCAACGACGCGAGCATGTCAGCGCGAGTGATCCGACGCGGCGGGTGCACCGTTACTGATGGCGAGCTCGGAGGAGGCGACGAGACTGGCGGCGGGCTGCCACCGCAGGCGGCGAGTACGCAAGCAAGGACGACGCTGCGCATGCCGATCGATTATCGCTGTTTCGACGGCTCGCGAGCGCCGGATCGACGTCACCGATGTAGGCAATCGGGCACCGGTGCCACCGTTTGCGGCACCGTGCTCGAGCGCGCGGGTCGACGAGCAGCCGCATTATGCGGCAGGGGTACGTGCAGACGCTCGAGCAGCCGCGTGCTCTGCTCGGCGCAACCAAGGGGGAAGACTATGGCGTTGCCAGGATTGAGCCACGTCGATCACGTGGCATTGACGGTTCCTGACCTCGAGCAGGCGGTGAAGTTTTACTGTGAGGTGATCGGCGGCAAGGAGCTCTATCGGCTCGGGCCGTTCGACGCGGAACAGATACCGCGCATGCCCGACGGGCGCGACTGGACCGACGCGCACATCAACGTCGCGGGCGCACGCCTGATGATCGCGATGCTGCAGCTCGGACCGAACGTGATGCTCGAGTTGTTTCAGTACGAGAAGCCCGCCGATGCGCGCACGACGCCGCCGCGCAATTGCGATCTCGGCGGTCATCACATCGCACTCAAAGTCGAGAACATCGACGCTGCGATCGCGTATCTGAAAGAGCGCGGCCTGACGGTGCTCGCTGGCCCGACGCTGCTCGCCGAGGGTCCGGCGGCCGGGCTGCGCTTCAACTACTTCCTCGATCCATGGGGCAACCACCTCGAGCTGATCGAGTACAAGACGCTGCCGTGGATGCAGGCCGCAGGCCTCAAGCCCTGATCAGGCGCGCGGTAGCTCGAGCACGAACGTCGCGCCGGCGCCGTCGCCCGGCCGGTAGTCGAGCTTGCCGCCCATCGCTTCGGCGAGCGATTGCGAGAGCGCGAGGCCGAGGCCAAGGCCGGCTGGGCCGTCCGCGGCAACGCCGCGCGAGAATGCTCGGAACAGCTTCGCGCGATCAGCGACGCCGGGGCCGTGGTCCTGCACGATCACCTCGACGAGGTTGCCGCGATCGGCAGCCGCAAGACGAATCGTGCGGTCGTCGGCACCGCGCGCGTACTTCTCGGCGTTGTCGAGCAGGTTGCCCACGATACGGGCGAGCGCGTCGCGATCGAACCGCGCGCGAAGGTCGGGCGCGACGTCGAGCTCGAGAGCCGCGCCGGCACGATCGAGCGCGGGCTCCGCACGTTCCGCGAGCTCGCGGAGTGCTTCACCGAGTGGACCGACTTGCGAATCGACCGCGAGGTTGCCGCGCTCGAGCTGCGAGAAGCCGAGCACGTTGGAGACGACGCGGCCGAGGCGAGACGCTTCTTCGCTCATGCGGCGCGCGTAGTCGCGAACCTTCGATTGATCGCCGAGGCCATCGGCGAGCATGTCGCCGTAGAGCTGAAGGCCGGCGAGCGGCGTGCGCAGCTCGTGGGCAGCGGCGGCAGCGAATTGACTGCGCTCGCGCGCGAGCTTTTCGGCACGCATCACGAGCAACAAGATGAGGGCCGCCGCGATGAAGGCGATCGAACCGACGGCGACGAACCGGATGACGAACGAGCGCGCGATGTCCGCGGCCGAGCCAGCCGCGCGGGCGAGCGTGCGCGGGTTCGGCGTGACGGTGAGCTGCCAGCCCGGTGCGATGTCGACGCCGGATGCGCGATCCCCGTCGTGCAGCTCGGCGACCATTTCACCGGCCTTGGCAGCGAGCGCGCTGGTGAGCGCGGAGCGATCGACGACGAAGCCTTGTGAAAACGTGCCGTCGGGCGTCTGTACGTTGCGCACGGCGATCAGCGTCGGTTTGCCGCCGAACGTCAGCGTGCGCCATTCGAGCGGCGAGATCGTGATCGTGATCGGCGGCGGTGGCTCGGCGGGCTGCGGCGGACGCTGGGCCGGCGGACGTTGCACCGGCGGCGTTTGCACCGGCGGCTTGATCTGAGCTTGCGCCGGGGACGCATCTTGGGTCGTCGGCGTGCCGGTCTGCGGTTGCGGCGGCGTGCGGACCTGTTGCGGCGGCGGGGCGTTCGCGACGTTGGCGCCGCCCGGCATCGCGTTGCCGATCTGGTTGTTGTTCTCGAGCTGCTGCCAGTAGACCTGGTTCGAGCTCATGTTCTGGACGTAGACGTTCGGATCGACCTCGATCACCTGTGCCTGTTGCTGCACCTGCTCCTGCTCGCCGCCTGGGCGCGGGCGAGGCCGCGGCGGCGGGGCGCGCGGCGTCGGAATCGGCTTGGCCTCGGCCACGATGACGGGCGTCGCCGATGGCGTCAGATCGTCGACGAGATCGAGCACGACCAGGCGACGGAACGCGCTGTTGCCCGCGATGTTGTCGGGCTCGCTGAGATC
>DASUFX010000782.1:0-6383 GCA_036274355.1 Kofleriaceae bacterium
CGCCGAGCGTGACCGCGAGACCACCGCCCGCGATCGCCCACGGGATCCAGCGTGGCGTCGGATACTCGAGCTTCACGCGATCGAGCCGCACGAGCGACAACGCCTCGCGCGCCGTGGTGCCGCCGGACACGAACACGTGACGCGTCAGCGGGTAGTAGCCTTCGCGCTCGGCGACGATCACGTGCTCGCCGGCGAGCACGCGTGCTTCACGATTGCCGGGGCAGGTGAGCCACGCCTGCCCGTCGAGCAGGACCGTTGCCGGTGCGTCGCACGACAGCTGGAGCGTGCCGACGCGGCCCGCAACCAGCTTCTTGTAGTCGAGCGCCTGCTGGTACTGCTCGGCCGATGGAAACGGCGCCTCGCCGAAGCGCAGCGCCTTGTCGAGTGAATCGGCCGCCTCGAGGATGCGATCGAGGCGCACGAGCGTCACCGCCATGTTGAACTCGATCAGCGGGTGGTCCCACAGCGCGACCGCTGCCTTGTACTTCTCGAGTGCGGGCGCGTGCGCTTGCTGCGCGAACAGCTCGTTGCCTTCTGCGAACAGCGCGTTCGCCTGCGTTTGCTTGTCCTTCGCGACGCCCTGCGCCCACGGCACGTCGGCGAGCGCGACGCCACCGAGCCCGATCACGGCAAGCAGGATCACGAGCGGCCTCACTTGGTGCCTCCCGTCAAGTCGACGTCGATGATGTCCTTCTTGCGCTTCTTGAGCTGCTCGACCTCGCGGCGCTTCTCGTCGAGGAGCTTTTCGGTTTGCGCCTTCGCAGCGAGCGCCTCTTCGTTGGCGCGTCGCGCCTTCGCTTCTTCGGCTTCCGCCTTGCGCTTCGCGTCTTGCGCTTCGCGCACCTGCTTCTGCAGGAGCTGGTTTGCAGCCTCGAGCTCCTGACGCGACAGCTGCTGCGTCTCGGTTAGCTGGGTCTGGATCGTCTCGCTCTTCTTCTCGGCGGACTCTCGCGCGCGCTGAGCAGCCTCGAGCTTGTGAAGCTGCTCCTCGAGCTCGAGCTTGGCCGCTTTCTCTCTACCGAGCGCCTTCTCGGCGGTGTCGAGGTTGGCGCGTGCCTGGCCATTCGCCTGCGTGATCTTGATGAACGCGAAGCCGACGCCACCGACGAGCAGCACGACCGCCGCGAGAATCGCCAGCATGCCGCGCAGGCGCCGCCGGATGATTGCCGTGACGAACTCCTGCTCGCTCGCCGACAGATCCAGCACCTGACGCCGGACGTTCGCGAGTGCTTCCTGCGCGATCGCGCCACGCCACACCAGATCGCCCGGCTTCCCGCGTGTCTGCCACTGCTTCGCGGCCTGACGCAGCTCGTGCTTGAACGCACGCATCGCGTTCCCGTCTTCGAGCCAGCGCTTCAGCGTCGGCCACTCGGAGATCAGCATCTCGTGCACGATCTCGACGGTCGCGCCCTGATCCGGATCGGTTTGCATCTGGATCAATCGCCCGCGCACCAAGTGGTCGAGAACGAGCTCGACCGCCTTCTGATCGGTCGCGAGCGAGAGTAGCTCGCCATGATCGACGACGGCGCGCGTACCCTCGGGCGTCACGAGCCGCGTCATGATCGCGCGCAATAGCAGATGATGCTGCGGCGGCACGGCGGCGGCGACCTGATCGGCGTGACGCGCGAATGCGCCAGCGATGCCGCCCATCTGTTGATAGGCGGCAACCGTAAGCAGCTTGCGCTGGCGATCACGCGCTTCCCAGAGCCGCGTCGCTGCGAACGACAGCAGCGGCAGTGCACCGCGGCTCGTCGCGGTCTGCATGATGTCTTCGACGACGCTCGACGACTCGAACGAGTAGCCGGCAAGCTCCGCCGGCCGCTCGAGCGTCTCGCGCAGGTTGTCCTGATCCGGCGCGGTGAGGAAGAACATGCCGCGCGATAGCTCGGCGAGGAAGTGCTTGTGCCCGGCGAGCCGATCGAGAAAGTCGGCGCGCATCGACAGCACGACGCGTACCGGCGACAGCGGATCGTCGGCGGCGGCGAGCAGCGCGGCGAGAAACAGCCGGCGCACGTCGTCGCCTTCGGCGAGCGTGAACAGCTCCTCGAGTTGATCGACAACGACGAGGATGTTCGTGCCACGCCGTACCGCTGCATCGCGCAACATCACGCCGAACAGTCCAGGCGCTTCGACGAGCTGCTTCAACAGGTGCTCCGCCTGGCCGGGCCCTTCTTCGAGCACGAGCGCGAGACGCTGCAGTGGCAAGCGTCCCGGTCTGAGCACGTGCACTTGCCACTCGCCGCCGCGGCTACGCAACGCCGGGATCAGACCGGCATGCACGAACGACGACTTGCCGACGCCCGAGGGGCCGATCACCGCGAGCAGCGGCCACACGTCGAGCGAGCCGAGCGCGGTACGAATCTCGTTGTCGCGGCCGAAGAAGTACTTCGCGTCGTCTTCTCCGAACGCGGACAACCCGCGATACGGACAGACCTCGCTCGTCGTCCGCCCTGTGCGCTCCGGCCGCGGCACGAGGAACGCCTGCAGGTCAGCGAGCAGCTCGGTCGCGTTCTGGTAGCGATACAGTTTGTGCTTCGCGAGGCAGCGGTCGACGATCGCCACGAGCTCCTTCGGCAGCGACGGCACGCGCGGGCCGATGCTCGGCAGCGGCGTATCGAGATCGCAAACTCGCGCGCGCAGCTTCTCGGGCACCATCGTCCCGGCCGGATGGGTCGCGGCGAGCGCGCGCCAGAACATCACGCCGACCGCCCAGATGTCGGACTGATGATCGACCTCGCCGGCGCCCCATTGCTCGGGAGACATGTAGGGCAGCGTGCCGACCAGCACGTGCTCCTTGTCGCGAACGTCGTCGTTCGTCTCGGTGAGTGACGCGCCTGCAGGTTCGTCGTCGACGTGGGTGACGTCGCCCCCCGCAGTCGCGCGTTTGATGTGATTCTCGGCGCGCCCCATCAGACGCGCGACGCCGAAGTCGAGCACCTTCACTTGCCCGCGCACGGTCACGAAGATGTTGCTCGGCTTCAGATCGCGATGAACGATGCCGTGCTCGTGTGCGCGTTCGAGTGCGCGCGCGACCGGCACCATCAGCTCGCAGAACTGCCGCATCGATGGCTTGGTCTCCATCACCTCGGTCAACGTCTTGCCCTCGAGGTACTCGAGCACCATGTATGGCAGCCGCTCGTGCTCGCCGACCTCGAAGATCGTGACGATGTTCTCGTGCGTGCACCGCGCCGTCGCACGCGCCTCGACGAGGAAGCGCTGCACGAGTTGGGTGTCGTCGCGGAGCAGGAACTTGATCGCGACCTTGCGGCCGAGCTTCGTGTCGCGGCCGAGGAACACCTGACCCATGCCACCTCGTGCGATCTCGCGAATCAGCTCGAAGCGGCCGATCGTGGTCTTCGACGAGAAATCGAGCGGGTGCGCCGACTCGCGGCGCTTCCTCATCGCTTCGGTCCGCTCTCTATGCCCCACCTGGCCGAATCGTACCGCAGCGGCCGGTCGATCGCCGTTCAGGGCCGGTCAGTCGCCGTTCAGTGGATGCGTGCGATGACCGGTCGGTTGGCCAGGATCTCGGCTTCGAGCGTGGCGAGCTCGGCGGCACGCACGCGCCACGTCTCGGGGCTCGTATCGCGTGCGAGCGCGAGGAACGTATCGCGGTGTCGCACCTCGGCAGTGGCAAGGCTTGCGTAGAGTTGCGCATCCTTGGGATCGGGAAGTGCCTTCGCGAGCAGGTCGAGGCGCTCGGCGCTGCGGCCTTCGATGACCGCGAACACGAGCAGTCGATCGAGTAAGCGAGCCGGCTCTTGCTTGCGAATGTGATCGCGCAGTGCGGCAGCGTAGTCGTCGCCGAAATCGTAGGCAGCCGGCTGCTCGCGACGCGCCATCAGCTGCGAGACCTGGATGACGTGACGAGTCTCGTCGTGAGCAAGCCGTGCCATCGCGGTCACGATATCGGCGCGCTCGGGATAGCTGCGGATCAGCGACAGCGCCGACTGCGCTGCTTTGCGCTCGCAGTGCAGATGGTCTGCGTGCACCGCATCGAGATCCGACATCGCGACGGAAATCCACTGCGGGTCGCTCGGTACGAGCGGCAGCGCATCGCCTAGCTGGGGCACCTCTTCCACGACGTGAATGATGTAGCATCGTCCGCGGTGAAGAAGGAGACGAAGAAGTTCACGGAAGAGTGCCTCATCGGCCTGAAGCGGGCGCAGCAGCTGCGGCCCCAGATCGTAGCGACCACCCCGCGGACGATCGACAGCACGCTCGTCTCCTATAACGAGCTGCTCACCGCCGCGAGCGCGACCAACGCGATGGCGGGCCTGATGTCGGAAGTCCATCCCGACGAGGCGATTCGCGACGCCGCCCGCGAGTGCGAGCAGGAAGTCTCACGCTTCTACTCGGACCTCGCGCTCGATCGCGACATGTACGACGCTCTGGCGGCCGTCGACGTCAGCGCTGCAGATGCCGACACCAAGCGCTTCGTCGAGCACACGCTGCGCGACTACCGGCGCGCCGGCGTCGACAAACCGATCGAAGTTCGCGAGCGTCTCAAAGCGATCGACGAGGAGCTCACGAAGCTCGGCCAGCAGTTCTCGAAGAACATCTCCGAGGACGTCCGCGCGGTCGAGGTGAAGGATGCATCGCGGCTCGGCGGCCTGCCGGCAGACTTTGTCGCGTCGCACGCGCCCGATGCGAACGGCACGATTCGCATAACGACGGACTACCCCGACTACAACCCGTTCATGACGTACGCGACGGACGATGCTCTCCGCCGCGAGCTCTACATCAAGTTCCGCAGCCGCGGCGATCAGGCGAACGAGGCCGTGCTGCGCGACGTGCTCAAGCTTCGCGCCGAGAAGGCATCGCTGCTCGGCTACAAGGACTGGGCCGATTACATCACGGCCGACAAGATGATCCAGTCGGGCCAGCGGGCGAGCGACTTCATCGAGAAGGTCTGGAAGCTCGCCGCGCCGCGCGCCGAGCAGGACTACGCGGAGCTGTTACGCACGCAGCAGGCGATCGATCCGAGCGCGAAGGAAGTCGCCGACTGGCAGAAGGTGTTCCTCGAGAACATCGTCAAGAAGGAGCGCTACGAGGTCGATGCGAGCGAAGTGCGCCAGTACTTCCCTTACGACCGCGTGCTCGCCGGCCTGCTCGAGATCACGAGCGAGATCTTCGAGCTGACGTACGCGCCGGTGAAGGACGCGCAGCCGTGGCATGCGAGCGTGCTTGTCTACGACGTGATGCGCGGCAACACGAAGCTCGGTCGCATCTACCTCGACATGCATCCGCGCGAGGGCAAGTACAAACACGCGGCGCAGTTCCCGCTCAAGGACGGCGTGCGCGGCGTGCAGCTGCCCGAAGGCGTGCTCGTGTGCAACTTTCCCGAGCCAGCAAGCGGCAACGCGCTCATGGAGCACGACGACGTCGTGACGATGTTCCACGAGTTCGGTCACCTCATGCACCACGTGCTCGGTGGCCATCAGAAGTGGATCACGCAGAGCGGTGTCGCGACCGAGTGGGACTTCGTCGAAGCGCCGTCCCAGATGTTCGAAGAGTGGGCGTGGAGCCACGACACGCTCGCGCGGTTCGCGCGTCATCACAAAACCGGAGAGGTGATTCCCGAGGCGCTCGTCGAGAAGATGCGGCGCGCTGACAAGTTCGGGCTCGGCACTGCGACCGTACAGCAGATCTTCTACGCGGCGATCTCGCTCGGTTTCCATCGCGCGGATCCCGACAAGCTCGATCAGCTCGGTGAGGTGCAGCGGCTACAGAAGCAGTACACGCCGTTCCGATACGTACCCGGCACGCGCTTCCACGCCTCGTTCGGGCATCTCGTCGGTTATTCGGCGATGTATTACACGTACCAGTGGTCACTCGTGATCGCGAAGGACCTGCTGACGCCGTTCCAGCACAAGGGCCTGATGTCGAAGGATGTAACGCTCGCGTACCGCGACAAGGTGCTCGCACCGGGCGGAAGTCGCGATGCTGCTGAGCTCGTACGCAACTTCCTCGGTCGCGATTACGACTTTGCTGCGTTCGAGCGCTACCTCGTCTCGTGATCGTTACAAGTCGCTACAAAACGTCGCCATTGATTAATTGATTGAACGGGCGACCTTTTTCATCCTTCTCATTAGAGGAGATATCGATGAAGAAGCTGACTCTCGCGTTCATGGTTGCGATGGCATTCGTGTCTTTTGGCTGCAAGAAGAAGGGCGGCGGTGGCGCTGCTGAAGCAATGGCCAAGATGACCGAGTTCAAGGACGAGATGTGCAAGTGCAAGGACGCCAAGTGCGCCCAGGACGTCTCGGACAAGATGACGAAGTGGAGCCAGGAGCAGTCCAAGAACCAGAAGGAGCCGCCGAAGATGTCCGAGGAGGACACGAAGAAGGCGGCTGCGATTGGTGAGGAGATGGGCAAGTGCA
>DASUFX010000783.1:0-5662 GCA_036274355.1 Kofleriaceae bacterium
AACGTGTCGAGCGCGAACACCTCGGTCGCGCCCTTGCCCGGCGGAATCGCGACGCGGCGCGTCTGCATCTCGCGCAGCTCGCGGCCATCGTCGAGCTTGATCGCGATACCGGCGACGAGCCCGAGCGGATCGGCGTCGGGCACGATCGTGATCGCGTCGGGTTCGACAATCGAAGAGATGCGCAACGGCGCGGTGCGGCCACGCGCGCGCTCGAACGGCTCGGTGATCTTTGGCGACGTCCCCGCGGCGAACTTGCTGTCGGGGTCGAGCGCGAGCACGCGCGCGAAGTGATCTTCGGCGACCGTTGCGCGGCCGAGCCCGGCGGCGAGCCGGCCCGCGAACTGGTGCAGCGTGACGAGCCGGTCGTGGTCGGCGCCGCCCTGTGCGATCGTGCGCTCGATGATCGCGAGTGCCGGCTCGTACTGGAGCTGGGCCTCGAGCGTCATCGCCTGGGCGATCGGGTCTTCGTCGGCGCGCGCGGTCGTCGCCGAGACGGCGAGGATCAACGCGATCGCGATAGCGCGCACGTGCGCAGCTTACCAGTGCGCCAGGCGGCTCGCGCGGTTAGGGAAAGACGACCGTACCCACGTGGGCGCGCCCCGATACGACGTGGTCTTGCGCGCGCGATCAGTTCCAGGAGAGCGTGCCCTTGTTGAAGAGCTTGCCCGGCTCGATGGTGACATCGAACGTCTTGATCTTGCCGTCCTCGCGCACGGCCTTGACCGTATGTTTGCCCGGCGAGAGTCGCGTGCCGATGATCGGCGTCTGATCCACATACGTTCCGTCGATGTAGATCTTTGCGAAGGGGAACGACTCGACGCTGAATCTGCCCGGCGTGTCGTCGACTTTGGCGGATTGCTTGTCGCCGCGCGGATTCGCAGTCTGCTTGTCGCCGCGCGCTTTGTCCTGCTTCGGCTTCGGGCGTTTGTCGGCCTTGGTCTTCTCGGCGAGCTTGTCGAAGTCGGTGATCGCGGGCGCGCCGGTTGGCGCCGCATCGGGCGCGACGACCGCGACGGCCGCATCGGCCGCCAGCGCAACGTCTCCGTCTGCGGGCAGCGGCGTCTCGGCAACCACGCGGTCCGGTGCCTTCGCCAGCTGCGAGTTGCGCTGTCCCTCGCGCACCATGCTGATCGCGAGCACCGCGCCGGTGCCACCGACGACGAGCACCGCGAGGGCGATCACGCCGAGGCGGCGCTTGCGCACGACGTCGCGCGGTGTCGTCAGCATGCGCGACGGATCGGCGGCGGCCTTGCCAGGCACGGTGACCGCCGTCGCCCGCGAGCGCGCATCCGCGATCACCTTCGCTTGCCGCGTGCGCATCGCGGAGAGCTCGGCGCCGTGCCAGTCGGCGAGTGCGGCCGCGATCTGATCGGCGGTCGCGACGCCGCCGTGTGGCTGCATCGCCGTCTCGACAGCCTTCGCGAGCTCGCGGGCGTCTGCGTAGCGCTTGTCCTTCGCGCGATCGAGCGCCTTCGCGATCACGTCGGCGAGCGCCGCGGGCACCGCCGGATCGACGGCATCGGCGCGCGGAATGGGTTCCTCGAGGATCGCGCGCGCGGCCAGGTAATCGCTGCTGCGCTTGAACAGTCGCGAGTGCGTCGCGAGCTCGAACAGCACGATGCCGAGCGCGAACACGTCGCAGCGGCGATCGAGCTGGTCGCCGAGCAGCTGCTCGGGCGCCATGTACTGCGTCTTGCCCTTGATCGTGCCGGCCTCGGTTTCCGCGCCGCCATGGACTTTCGCGATGCCGAAGTCGAGCACCTTCACGACACCCGCCGTCGTCACGAACAAGTTCGACGGCGAGACGTCGCGGTGCACGAGCCCGAGCAACGCGCCGTCCTCGCCCTTGAGCTCGTGCGCGTGATGCAGCCCGGCGCACGCTTGCGCGACGATGCCCGCGGCGACGCGCAGCTGCGCGATGCGATCGGGATCACGCGGCCGCGCGATGAAGTCGTGGACCGGCACGCCGTCGAGGTACGGCATGACGAGGAAGTACTCGGCGCCGTCGCGGCCCAGCTCGTGCACCTCGCAGACGTTCGGATGGTCGAGACGCGCGACGAGCTTGCCTTCGTCGAGGAACATCGCGACGTACGCCTTCGACGCGACGAGCTCGGGCAACAGGCGCTTGACGACGACTGTCTTCTCGAAGCCCGCTTCGCCGGCGAGCCGGGCGAGGTGGATCTCGGCCATGCCACCCGTCGCCAGCTGGCCGATCAGCTCGTAGCGCCCGAGACGCGTTGGCGTTTCGGGTGCAGCGGCCGTTTCGGCAGGGTGGTATGACAAGGCTGCGTATCATGCCGCGGATCGCGCTCTTGTGCCTGGCTCTCGTCGGAGCTTGCTCTTTCGACGCCGACTACACGAGCGGTACATACTCGTGCAGCGACGACAAGTGCCCGTCGGGATTGGTCTGTCAGAACCAGCTGTGCGTCGCCGAGCGGAGGGATGCGGCGGTGGACGTGGTCGACACGATGCAGGGCGATGCGAGCGATGGGCAGATGGCCGAGCTGAGCTGCGCGCTACCGGGAGCGTTGGCTGCGACGGGAGGCGCCGACAGCGGTACGACGGTGGACCGAACGAGTCATGTCGGCGCGCAGTGCGGTGGGTTCTTGATGGCCGCCGGCGATGCGGTCTATCGGATCACACCTGGCGCCGGAAAGCAGATGACGATCTCCGTTTCGACGATGACGACTTCGTTCATGGTCTTTGCCTACGTGACGACGATGTGTCCCGCCAGCGTGTGCTCGCCGAACATGGTCGCGACGCCGGGCAACTCGCTCGTGGTGACTACCGTTGCAGGTCCGCAATACATCGTCGTCGATAGCTATGGCGGCATGACCGGGCCGTACATGCTGAACGTCACCGTCAACTGACCTGTTGTCCCGCGCCAACAGCCGCGCTCAGTAGATGATGGATCGATCCATCAAGATCGCTCAGTCGTGTAGGCACTTGTGCGGGCACGCTGGTTGCTCATGCCGCGCCCATGCTGCGCGGAATGACTTGCTTGCTGTTGGCAGGGTGCACGCTCGGTGGCACCGGCCGTCCGGGTGAAGGCGACGATACGTCCCACGGTGTCGACGACACCGCGTGCGGTCAGGCGATGGCGAACGCGCCGATCGCGCCGGCCGGCTACGACTATCACGACGCTCTGCCGACGGCGGCGAAGAACACGTGGGACGGCGTCACGCTGCCGCAGCCCGGCGACAGTACGTATCCGGGCGGTCGCTACCGCTCGATCGCTGCTGACGGCGCCGGCAACAAACATCCTGGCTGCACCGTGGCCGGCCTCATGTACACGCCCGCGAACATCCCGGGCTACGACTGCGCAGCGCGCCAGTTCGATTTCCCCGATGGCGTCAGCGAAGACACCAGCAAGCCGATCGTCATCCTCGTGCATGGCAACTCGGAGTCGCCGACGGGGTGGGTGAAGTTCGTGCACCCGGATCCGTCGTCGCTGATGTTCCCGGCCGACACGACCGCGCGCGATCAGCTCGCCGAGAAACTGCCGGCGCTCGGCTTCCGCACGATCGCGGTCGACATGCGAACCGACAAGATCGACGACCCGAACAGCCCCGAGGGCAAAGACATCGGCAACACGCCGAAGAATGCGGACCACGGCTGGACCGTTCCGATCCTGCAGGAGCTGATCAAGAAGGTTGCGATCGCGAATCCCGACAGGAAGATCAGCCTCGTCGGCTTCTCGCTCGGCGCAACGACCGTGCGCGATGCACTGCGCCGCCTGTGGGTCGAGAACCAGGACGGCACGTGGGACGTGAACATCTTCTCGCGCGTGCAGACGGTCGTCGTCGCGTCGGGCGCGAACCACGGCGTCGTCAGCTTCTCGAAGCAGTGCGGCCTCAACCTGACGATGCGCGGCACCGTCACCTGCGAGATGGGGCAGCGCAACCAGTACACCGAGACCGCGTTCCATCGTCCGCTCAACGGTCCGCCGATCGACGGCCTGCCCGAGTTCGGCGGCTGGTGGGAGACGCCGTGCGCGAACGGCGACTACGCGTTCGGCAAGACGAAGGCGTGCGGCGGCAACAAGGTCGCGTACACGACGATCACGATGCAGGACCTGATGAACGGCACGCAGCAGGACGAGTTCGTCTCCGAGCACGCGTCGCGGCTCTATCCGAAGGAGTGCGCGGACAACCAGCTCAACGGGCTCAACGACTTCGATACGAGCGGCTACTTCTACAACGGCTTCTTCCGAAACCACTACGGCGCTGTTCGCAGTGAAGCGGGCCTCGCGAAGGTGATCGCAGCTCTGGATAAGGAATGATCATGCGCAAGCTCATCGCCACGACCCTCATCGCGCTTCCGGCCCTCGCGTACGCCGAGAAGAAAGATTCCGTCATCGAGATGCCGCCCGATCAGGTGCGGACCGTAACGAACGTCGCGACCGTCGACGACGCGATCGACTCGACGGCACCAACGCCCGCGGTTACCGACAAGGCCCCGGAGCCAGCGGAGCCCGTCGTCGAGAAGAAGAAGGACAAGTGGATCGAGCCGTACATCGCGATCGCGGGCGGCATGCGGCTCGAGAGCCTGCATCAGCCGGATACCGTCGACCGTGGCACGCAGAATCCGACCGTCGCGGTGTCGCGACTCGGCCTGCGCGGTGGCGTCGGCGAGCACATCTCGTTCGCGAGCGAGTTCGAGGCGTCGCTCGGTGGCCCGCTCGGGTACGGCGCGTCGGTGTGGGAAGGGCAGGCGGCGATCGCGATTCGCGATCAGTGGGTGAGGTACAAGCGCTCGGGATTCGCGATCGCGGCCGGTCGCATCGCCGACCCGGCGAGCTTCGATTACACGTCGAAGCACGTCGCCGACTTGTTGCTCACCGATCTCTACACGCGCGACCCGCTGCTCTACTCCGGCGCCGACCGCGGTAACGGCATCATCGCGACCTACGACGTCAACCAGCACCTCACGCTCGGTGGAACGTTCCACTCGACGAACCCGACCGGCATCACCGGCACGCTGATCATCGGCGGCAAGCTGCAGCCGTTCGATCGTCCGTTCTATCTGGCGTCGTCGGCGGTCGGTAACAACCAGAACAACCTGCCCGATCAGAACCTGCACATCTACTTTGGCTCGCCGTCGGCACGGCTGCACTTCGACAACTTCGAGGTGCAGAGCGAAGTACAGGTCTACACGCTCGACACGCAGCAGGCGATCATGGATGACCAGACGATCCGCGGCTACAACCTGCGGCTCGGCGGCAAGGCGTGGCTCGAGACGCCCCAGGGGCGGCTCACCGGCTTCGCGAACGTCTCGCGCAACAAGAACGAGATCCTCGACCCGGTCGACTCGAAGTATCGGCTCCCTGATCTGTTCCACTCGTACACGGTGTCGGCGGGCGTCGACTACGACTACAAGAAGAACAACGGCATCGGCTTCCAGTACGCGATGGTCGACACGACCGAGCCGGACCTGCATACGCGGCTGCACTTCATCAACCTGGCAACGACGTACTGGATCGAGGACTCGCTCGCGATCGCACTGCGTGGCTCGGTGTACGCGCAGCAGATCAGTGGCGAAATGATGACGACCGGGAGCCGCTCCCTGTTTCTGACTGCGAAGCTGCTGCTCAACTGAGCTACACTGAGCGCGATGGCTAATGCGCTCGAGAACGCATTACAGAAGGCGCTGTCGGTCCGGC
>DASUFX010000784.1:0-2796 GCA_036274355.1 Kofleriaceae bacterium
GCTTGGTGAGCGCAACCTTGCCGCGGCGGACGCGTGCGACATCGAGTAGATCCTCGACCAGTCGCGACATGTGCAACGTCTGGCGACGGATCACTGCGCGTTCGCGTTCACAGCCGACGAGCCCGCGGTACTCCATCACGTCGAGCGCGGTGACGATCGGTGCGAGCGGATTGCGCAGCTCGTGGCCGACGATCGCGAGCAGCTCGTCTTTCCGGCGATCTACCTCCTGGAGCCGCTCGTTCGCGCGGCGCTGCTGCTCGAACAAGCGCGCGACATCGAGCGACGCACTCGCGCGGCGGCCGAGCTCCTCGGCAAGCAAGATGTCCTCGAACGTCCATGCGCGCAATGCGGTCGCACCGAGGACCAGCACGGCGAGGCGCTTGCCGCGCGCCACGAGTGGCACGACGAGTTGTCTGCTGTCGGGCGACAACGAGCCGGTCGCCTGTGGCACGAACGAGCGCGCGAGTTGCCACGTCGCATCGGTGGTCAGCCCATCACCGTGCGCGACCGCAGCCGGCACGAGCATACCGAAGCGATCGACGTAGACGGCTGCCCACTCTGAGAGCGCCGGGGCCACCGTGTTCACGATCGACTGCGCGATGTCCTCTTGATCGACGGAAGCCGCGAGCGCCGTGCTCGCTTCGACGAGCAACGCGAGCCGCTCTTGCGCTTGCTTGTGCTCGCTGATGTCGTGCAGCTGCATCGTGTAACCGCGCACTGCGCCGGTCGACTCGATATCTGGGATGTAGTCGGCCTTGATCCAGCGTCGTTGACCGTCCGGAAAGATCATCTGGCCTTCGCACGACACGCGCTCGCCGCGCAGTGCGCGCTCGATCATGTCGCGCACGTTCGTGTAGCCAGGCGGGCCGAGCACCTCGATGACTTGCTTGCCGCGCACGTCGCCGAACCACTTCTCGTACGCCGCGTTGATCACGCGATAACGCTGGTCGCGATCGATATACGCGATCAGCGCCGGGACCGCGTCCACGACAACACGAAGTTGATCGTCGCTTCCCACGGCTCACGACGGTATCACAGCGTTTCTCGTCGAAGATTGACAGTTAGTGCCAGCGCCATTGTCACGCGTCGCACAAACGTTACTGCAGCGAGCGTTAGCTCTCTCACGGTGGACGGATGTTTGTGAAGGGTGATGTGTGGTCGAGCTCGTTTTGCAAGAACGTCGCGAGCGTCGTGCCGCTCGTAGAGATCGACGCGAGGTTGCGGTTGAGCCAGACGTGATCGTTGTTCGCGATGTAATAGACGCGCAGATTCGCGAGCGGCGCGATCACGTTGTCGGCGAGATCGTTGATCGCTGCTTGATACGTGCTCGGTGTGAAACCGAAGAACGTGCCGATCGAGTAGTCCTGCAAGCTCGAGATCAGCGAGAAGCGCTGCGCTGGATGTTTCGCCGTCAAGTACGGCAGGAAGTTGTGCCACGCCTGATCGCATCCGATGCAATCGGCCGGGAGGTTCGCGACCTGTCCCCATGCGGCGCGCAACTGGTTTTGCTGCGTGACGACCTGACGCAGTGGTGGTCCGGAATCGTCGACGAGATCGATCGGCGTCTGCGGAAACGCCTCCTGGACGTGCTCGTAGTTGAACAGCGTGCCGAAGCCGCCGGCGCTCGAACCAGTGAGCACGATGCGTGAAGCATCACAGTAGGCCGGTGCGAGCATCGCAAGGTACGCGCTGATGTTCGCGTAGCCGACGTGATGCGTCCCGTACGCGGCAACCGTGTTGCCGCTATGAAAGTCGCCGGTGCAGTACGGAACGAACACGAACGTCGCGTCGCGCAGCGGATTGCTCGCGGCGTTGCGATCGAAGATCGAGCCGGCCTGAAACATGCCGAGCTCCTGGGCTGCCGTGCTCGCGGTGTAGCCGTTCAGATTCGCGGCGGTCGGTTGCGGGCCGCTGCAGGTCTCCGCGGAATAGCAGCCACCACCGCCCATCAAGAAGATCACCACCTCCTTCGACTTCGTCGTCGTGTTGATCGCGAAGCCGGCCGACGAACCGTTACCACACGCCGAGCCCGAAACCGGGACCCAGTACCATTGCTCCGGCGTGAGCCCGCCGATCGGCTGCGGTGTGCACGCGGCTGGCGCACCGTCGGGAACGCCGCCGCCGCCCGATGCATCATCATCAGGCTGCCCCGCATCAGGCGGCGGCGGGGTGGTGTCACGCGCGCTAACCGCGCACGAAGCGAGAACGATCAGGGCAGCAGCTCGCATGTCACGAGCATTGGCGAATCCGGCTTCCGACACTTGTTACTCGTACTTTCTCCACCTTTCACGTAATGTGCGATTCGTGCTGGCGCAGCGGTTCGCCAACGTGCAACGCCATCCCGCCGGGGCTGCCGCTCGCCGCGAGGCGGACGCGATCGTGAGCGCGCTCGAACGGGCCACGGTTCCAACCGAAGACGATGTCGCGCTCCTCGTTGATCAAACCTTCGTCTGGATCGCGCTCGGGTTAGCGCGCCGCGCTCGAGCGCTTGTCGAACGCTGGCTGAGCTCGGGGCTTCCGCGTGTCCAGACGCTCACGACAAGCCGAAACCAGACGACAGGCCGAAACCAGACGACAAGCCGAAACCAGACGACAGGCCGAAACCGGACGACAGGCCGAAACCGGACGACAGGCCGAAACCGGACGATCAGCGGAAACGATGCGCAGAATCTCCTGGGCATCGAACGGCGACTGCGTCGTGCGATCGCGATCTACACCGTCGCGATCGCGCCATCCGCCGCGGCCGGCAAGCTGCGCGCCGTTGCTGACGATCCGATCGCGGCTGCCGCTGCCATC
>DASUFX010000785.1:0-6930 GCA_036274355.1 Kofleriaceae bacterium
CGACCTTGATGCCGCGCTTCTGCGCTTGCGGCTCGATGGCGCTCAGCGATTGTTCGGTCACCGTACGCACCGGCACCGAGCTGACATCGAGCCGGTACTGACCCGCGTCGAGACGCGATAGATCGAGTAGGTCGGCGATGATGCGCGCGAGCCGCTCGGCGTTGCGATGCAGGCCGTCGATCAGCTTCGGCGCCATCTGCGGATCGTCCTTCGCGCCTGCGATCAGCGTCTCGGCGTTCGCGCGGATCACGGCGACCGGCGTGCGCAGCTCGTGCGAGACGTTCGCGACGAAGTCACGGCGCACGCTCTCGAGCCTTCGCACGCGGGTGACGTCTTCGAGCAGGAGCACGCGGCCGGCGCGGCCCCACGTGCGGGCGGCGCGAATCAGCGTGCGCGGCCCGTTTGGCAGCGACACCTCGGCGCTCGCGTCTTCGGGACGATCGATCAGCGCGCGCAGCTCCGGCACGCGCACGAACTCGAGCAGCGGTTCGCCGACGAGCGAGCTCGTCACGCCGAGCATGCGCCGCGCCGCATCGTTGAGCATCTCGATCTTGCGCTCGCCATCGATCGCGATCACGCCTTGCGTGACGCCGTCGGCGACCGACGCGAGCAGCGTGCGTTCACTCGCGAGCGCGTTGCGGCTGCGCTCGGCATCCTCGGCAAGCGCGTTGATCCAGTCCGCGAGCGCGCGTTCTTCGCCGGTCAGCGACAGCGTCGGGATGCGCTTCGTCGGCTCGCGAATCACGTCTTGCATTGCGAGCGACATCCGCCGAATGCGGCGTCGCATGATCGCAGCTGTAATGATCGCCGTTGCCAACACGAGCAGGGCGGCGATCAGCGCGAAGGTCATGCCTGCGCGGCCTCGTCTGGATCGCTCTTGAAGCGGTAGCCAACGCCGCGCAGCGTCTCGATGTAGCCGCCCGCTTCGCCGAGCTTCTCGCGCAGCCGCTTGACGTGCGTATCGACGGTGCGCGTCGTGACGTCGGCATCGATGCCCCAGACGTCGCTGAGCAGCGAGTCGCGTGACTGCACGCGGCCGCGGCGCGACATGAATGCATAGAGCAGCTTGAACTCGAGCGCGGTCAACGCGACCTCGGCCTTGTCGACCCACGCGCGGTGTGCGTCGCGGTCGATCTCGAGCCGGCCGAACTCGAGCTTCGCCGGCTCGCCCTCGGCGCGTTGTGCGCGATGCCGCAGCTGAGCGCGAATACGCAGCATCAGCTCGCGCACGCTGTACGGCTTGACGACGTAGTCATCGGCGCCGACCTCGAAGCCGACCACGCGATCGATTTCCTCGCCCTTCGCAGTGCACATGATGACCGGCACGTCGCGGGTCTTGTCGCCTTCGCGCAGGCGGCGGCAGATCTCGGTCCCCGACAAATCCGGCAGCATCAGATCGAGCACGATGATGTCGGGCACGGGCTCGGCGAGCGCCGACGCGAGGCCGTCCTTGCCGTTGTGGGCGACCCGGGTCTTGAACCCCTCCGAGCGGAGGTTGTACTCGAGCGTGGTCGCCAAATCGACCTCGTCTTCGATCACCAGGACCAATCCGCTCATACGCAGCGTTTAGCACGAGCCGTGTGACGGCAGTGTGACGGACACGTGGCCGCCGGGAAACGGAGTATCGTGCGCGCGATGAGTCTCGAGGACCTGATGCCGGAGCCGCTGCTTCTCATGGGGCCGGGCGGACTTGCAGTGTGGCAGTGGATCGGCCTTGCGGTCGTTCTCGTAGTCGCCGCGGGGATCGGCCGGGCGGGTGCCTGGCTGTTTACTTGGATCGGCGCGAAGGTCGTCGGTCGCACGTCGACAAACCTCGATGACGAGCTGCTCGCCAAGCTCCGGTCACCGCTGCGCGCGCTCGCATCGATCGGATTGATCCGGATCGGCATGGTGCCGCTCGCGCTGCCGCCAACCGCCGAGCGGATCGTCCACGAATTCCTGCTCGCAGGGTTCGCACTCTCGCTCGTATGGGGCGCGTTGCGCTCGATCGACGTGATGTCGTCTCACCTCGGCCGCGCGGGGTGGGCGGTCGAACGGCCGAGCACGCGCTCGTTGCTGCTCCTCCTCAGTCGCATCGCGAAGGCACTTGTCGTGATCATCGCCGGCATCGGCTTTCTCAGCGGCATCGGCCTGCCGGTCGCGAGCCTGCTCGCCGGCCTCGGCATCGGCGGTATCGCGCTCGCGTTCGGCGCGCAGAAGACCGTCGAGAACTTGTTCGGCGCCGTCGCGATCGGTGTCGACCGGCCGTTTCGCGAAGGCGACTTCGTCAAGGTCGAAGACCACGTGATGGGCACCGTCGAGGAAGTCGGTTTGCGCTCGACCCGGTTCCGCACGGCCGATCGCACGATCGTCACGCTGCCGAACGGCCGGCTCTCCGACATGCGAATCGAGACGTACACAGTCCGCGATCGGATCCGCCTCGCGTGCGTGCTCAACCTCGTCTACGAGACGACGGCAAAGCAGATGCGCGAGATCCTCGCCGGCTGCGAGAAGGTACTGCGCGATCACCCGGCGCTCTGGCCCGACGAGGTGAGCGTGCGCTTCATGCAGCTCGGCGAGTCGTCACTCGACGTCGAGGTCATTGCGTGGTTTCGCACGACCGATTTCGGCAAGTTCAAAGTGATGCGCCAGGAGGTCCTGCTCGGCTTCATGCAAGTCGTCGAAGACGCCGGCTCAGCGTTCGCATTCCCGACGCGTACCGTGCATCTCGTCGAGCAGAACGCGGCTAAGCCGCGCAGCGCACGGCGCGCGTAGGCGCTACAAGGTGCTACAACCCGGCCGATGTTGACTGGAAAACAGCGCCGCCACCTCCGAGGCCTCGGCCACGAGCTCAAGCCGATCGTGCAAATCGGCAAGGGCGGCATCGACGAGGGCCTCATCGCTGCGCTCGATCAGGCGCTTGCTGATCACGAGCTGGTGAAGATCAAGATCGGCGAGGCTGCCAGCCTCGATCGCCAGGAAGCCGCCACCGAGCTCGCGACCCAGACGCACAGCGAGGTCGCGCAGGTGCTCGGCAACACCGTGCTGCTCTATCGCGCCGACCCCGACGATCCCAAGATCGTGCTGCCGCGGCCCAAGCGCGGCGAGCCCGAAAATGACAACGCCCCCGAGGACGAGGGCGAAGAAGACGACGTTCAGTAAAAAAGGGTCAGACCGTCAGACCCCTTTAGCGACGACGGCGCCGCGCGAGACCGAACACCAGGGCGAGGCCGAACAGCATGCCCGCCTGGCCACCGCCCGCGGCGCAGCCACCGACGATGTCGCCGTTGTTGAGGTCGTCGCTACCGCCACCACCCGTGCCCGAGCCGCTGCCCGAGCCGCCACCTGGGTCAGGCGGCGGTGCGCCCTTCTTCACGGTCACGCTGCGGGTCTGCGTCTGCAGGTTCTTGCCGTCGGTGATCTCGATGACGATCTGGTGCGCGCCTTCGGGCAGCGTCGCCGACGTGACGAACACGAACGGGCCGGCGCCGGTCTTCATGTCGACTTGCGTGCCATCGATCTTGAGCGTCGCGCCGGTGACGGCGACGTTGTCCGTACCCGATGCATGAACTTCGAAGCCGGGCGGTACCGTCGCGCCATCGGACGGCGACTGCCAGGTCAGCATGGGTGCCGTGAGGTCGCCTGCAGTGCCGAGGCGCTCCTTGAGCAGCGTCACCGAGTTCTGGTTCGCGCGGCAGGTCGAGCCGTTGATGCCGCACGCGCGCTGCACGTCTTCACCGCAGCTCGCGGTCTGATCCTGGAACGCGCGGTTGCCGGTGTACTGCAGGTACGTCATCGGATCCGATGCGAGCAGCTCGTGATCGAGGCCGTAGCTGTGCGCGATTTCCTGCGCCATGATCTCGCACGCGTCGCGCGAGGTGAGCTGGAACGCGCCGGCGAACGTGAACACGACCGAGTTCTCGATGATCGAGCAGTCGGTCGTGAACGGCGAGACACCTGCGACGTTGTTCGGCAGGCCGACTTGCGTGGGCGTGCCACCGAACACCGCTTCGATGTGCGGCACGTTGCCCGGGTCGGTGTCGACGACCGTGACATCGAAGCGCGCGAACAGATCCTTCGTGCACGACACGACCGCCGCCCAGTTCGCCGCGGTCACGTTCCACGCCGGGATCGAGGTGGTCTGCGTGACGATGGTCGACCGGTTCGTGCGCGAGTCGTTGTTGCCCGGCGACAGCGTGACGCCGTTCTTGTTGAGATAGATGATCTTGCTCTGCGCGAGGACCGCTTGCTTCGGGCCATCGGAGAGGCCATTGACGATCGGTTGGTCGGGCGCCGGCAGCACCTGCCGCGCCATGACGAGGCCATCACCACGGCTCTCGCCCACGAAGTCGAGATCGTTGGCTTCGCCGGCCGCATTCATGAACAGCCGTGCGTCAGCTGCTGCGATGGAGGGGACCAGGAGGACAGCGCCCATTACGCCGAGCTTCATGGGCAGGACATTCTTCACGGAGTGTGCCGGCTAGGGTCAACGATCCCCATCGAGGCATTCGCGAGGCAGTGCGGCTACTTGGCGCCCACCGAGCGATTTGCACATATCGCGCAATCGCGGAGTTAGCTCGCGATCCTGGGACTCGGGCTGGGGGTGGCGGTGTCGCCTCCCCCACGTTTGTTACCCGCGACAAGCTGCTTCGATGTCTTCGATCTTCTTGGGACAGCTCGCCGTCAGCACATCGTGACCCGCGGCTGTAACCACGACATCGTCTTCGATGCGCACGCCGATGCCGCGCAGCTCCGCAGGCACGTCGGGCGCGTCGGCCGCAACGTACAGACCGGGTTCGACCGTGATGACCATGCCAGGTTCGAGCGGTCGCGCCTTGCCGCCCTGCGTGTACGCACCCACGTCGTGAACGTCGAGGCCGAGCCAGTGCGACGTGCCGTGCATGTAGAACTTGCGATAGCTCTGATCGGTGACGCGGTCATCGACGCTGCCGCTGAGCAGGCCGAGATCGATCATCCCTTCGGTCAGCCGACGCACGCAGTAGTTGTGGATCTCGTCGATCGTCACGCCGGGCTTCACCATCGCGACGGCTTCGATCTGGGTGTCGAGCACGATCTGATAGACGCGGCGCTGGATCGGCGTGAACGTGCCGCTCGCCGGCCACGTGCGCGTGATGTCCGCGGTGTAGTGCTCGTACTCGCAGCCCGCATCGACGAGCACGAGGTCGCCGTTCGCGATCGGGCACTTGTTCTCGATGTAATGGAGGATCGTCGCGTTCTGACCGGCGCCGACGATCGTCGTGTAGCCGGGACCAGCGCCACCGTGACGGCGGAACGTGTAGTTGATCAGCGCCTCGAGCTCGTGCTCGTAGGTTCCGGGTTTGCCGGCGCGCATCGCGAGCACGTGCGCTTCGCTCGAAATCTCGGCGGCCTTGCGGAGCGCCGCGAGCTCCTCGGGACGCTTGTGCAGGCGCAGCTCGTGGAGCGCGGCGCGCGGATCGACGATCGCACGCGGTGGCCGTTTGCCGCGCTTCTCGGTCTTGCGCAGCTTCGCGATCGCGTGGGTGACGAGCAGATCCATCTCGTCGTCGAGACCGACGGCAAAGTGAAGCTCCTCGTGGTTCGCGATCAGCTCGCCGAGCTTTGCCGGCAGCTCCGCGGCAGGATACGCGGCATCGGCGCCGTACTGCGCCTTCGCACCGTCGATGCCGGCACGCCGACCGTCCCAGGTCTCCATCTCCGGATCGCGCGGGCGCACGAACATCACGACGCGCTCGGTGTCGTGACCGGGCCTGAGCACGAGCGTCGTGTCGGGCTCGACGAAACCGGTCAGGTAGACGAGATCAGAGAGCTGGCGAAACGGATGAAACGCATCGCCGTTGCGCAGCCGCTCGGGCAGCGAGCGCACGACCGCAACGCCGTCGGGTCCGATCGCTCGCATGTACGCATCGCGTCGGGCCGCAAACACCGCCGGGTCGAACATGCCCCCGGTATACCTCGTTCAGCGCAGCGGAACGAGCGTCTGCGCCGCGGCCTGCGCCGCCTGGAACAACAGCTCGACGCGCGGCTCACTCGCTTGCGCGCGGACGACCACGCTCGTCTCGTCCTGAAGCGGAACTGCATAGAAAATCTGACGCCACTGCTTGCCGTCGTGCTCGTAGGCGCACTCGGTAAACGTCATGTCGTCGAGCTTGCCCTGGTTGACGAGCCGCTGATACGGCGCCGGATTGATGCGAATTTCGTCGACCGGCACCTGCATCGGCATGAACGAGATGAACTCGTCGCGCGCACCGATCGCGTGCAGCTCGAAGAACGGATCGGCATCGCCGGGCGCGGCCGGCACGAGCGCGACACCGACCGGCAGCTCGACGACCACGCCAGCAGCGAGGCCCGACCACTCGACGTGCGGCAACCCGGTGTCGATGCGCAGAAACACGGACTCGACCTCGACACCGTCGGCCAGCTCGAGCAGCGGGCCACCTTCGCCGTAGCGCGCCATCGAACCCGACAGCCAGTTCGCGTCGCCGCTCGCCGGCTCGTCGTTCGGGGTGATGCGCGCAACTTCACGCTCGCCACGGAAAAACACCAGCTCCTTGTCCTCGGTCACCATCACGCGCGTCGCGGGCGACGGCGACAACAGGAACCCGTAGCCACCAATGCCGTAGGTTGCTTGCATACGGCGCGGACCATAGTGATGGCCCACGACGTGGGTCAACGAAAAAGTCCTAAACGCTGAGAAGCTGGCGCATGGTCGCGACGACCTCGCGCAATCGCACAGGTTTATCGAGGAACACCGATGCTCCCGCTTTGAGTGCTGCGGTGCGCGCGCCATCGCCGCCGGCCGACATCGTGATGATCGGCAGCTTCGTGAGGCCGAGTGCGGTGCGCGCCTGCTGGATCAAACTGGCACCATCAAGTACCGGTAGGTAGACGTCGACGATCGCGGCGTCGAACGAACGCGTCTTGAGCAGCTCGAGTGCGATCGCGCCGTTC
>DASUFX010000786.1:0-5341 GCA_036274355.1 Kofleriaceae bacterium
GGATTCACGCGCGCCGAGAAGCCGTATCTGCCAGTCATCGAGGAGGGCCCGTACGGCTATCACAACGTGAACGCGGCGCTGCAGAAGACGGATCCGCACTCACTGCTCAACTGGACCGAACGAATGATCCGCGCCCGCAAGGAGGCACCAGAGCTGGGCTGGGGCGACTACGAAGTCGTCGAGACCGGCAACGCCGCGGTGCTCGCGCTTCGCTACAACTGGCGCAACAACAGTGTGCTGACGCTCCACAACTTTGCTGGCGAAGCGATCGAGATCGAGCTCCACCTCGGCGATCAAGCGGGACGCAAGCTTCGCAGTCTGCTCACGAACGGTCGCAGCGATGCAGATCACCGCGGCCGCCATCACATCATCATGGAGCCGTACGGCTATCACTGGTATCGCATCGGCGGCCTCGGCTACTTGCTCGACCGCACGAGCTACTAGCAGACGATCGATAGGCAGGTCAGAGCGCCGTCGGCCTTGCGGAACTCGGTCGTCGCGAGTGGCAGGACGCTGAAGCCGGCCTTGGTGAGCGCTTCGTGCGTACGCGGAAATCCAGCGGCGGCGATCACGCGATTGCCGATCGCGACCACGTTCGCGGCGTAGCTCTCGGCAGCGGGAACGCGCACGACGTGGATGTCGCCGAATGCGGCGCGTGGAATCGAGTCGTCGGCGAGTGTGATCCGATCGTCGCCGAGCGGCGCGCACACGCACTTGAGGTGCAGCACGGCCGGCGGCATCTCGATCGCGACGACGCGCATCCCACGCGGCTCGAACACCTCGGCGAGGCGCGCGATACCGGCGGCGTTCGTGCGCGCGGAGCGACCGACGAAGATCGCGTTGCCGACGCGCATGCAGTCGCCGCCGTCGAGCGTGGCGGGCGCGTTGACGTATGCGAGCTCGAAGTGCGTGCGCAGTGCCTCGGCGGTGGCGGCGGTCTCGGGTTGGCGCGAAGGCGCGCCCGGGCGCGTGATCAGCGCAATGCCGGCGGCGACGACCGCGGTGTCCTCGACGAAGCAGCTGTCGGGCAGGGCATCGTCGCCAGGAAGCAGCGTGACGCTGACCCCGAGCTCCGCGAGTGCGGCTCGGTAAGCCGAATGCTGACTGCGGGCACGGGCGACATCGATCGCTTCATCGGGGGCGGCGGCGCACAACGCAGCCGCAAAGCTTGTCGGAACTGGGCGCGTCAGCGCGATCATGCGGCGACCATACTGCGCTAAGGTCCGCGGCATGCGTGGATTGCTGCTTGTCGTCGCGCTTGTCGCCTGCTCTGCGAAACCGAAGGCCACCGTGCCGGCGCCGCCGGCAACGGGAGGCGGTGGTGACCAACCGACCGAGCCCATTGCGAAGCCAGAGCCGGCGGTCGCCGAGCCACCCGTACCCGCGGCGGAGACGCTCGCGGCTGACACGCCGAAGGCGACGGTTGGCGGCGCGACCTTTGTCGCCCCTGCTGGCTGGACGTTTGCGGTGCGCGGCTCGGCGACGATCCTGACGCCGCCGGAAGGCGACTCGCACATCGCGTTCGTCGATGTCGAGGCGAAGAATGCCGACCAGGCGGTCGCGCTCGCGTGGGCCGCGTATAGCCCGAATGGCAAGCGGTGGCCGCTCTTGCTCTCGAACCCCGAAGCGGCGACCGAGGGCTGGCAGGAAGTGCAATCGTACAGCTACCAGACGTCACCGAACGAAAAGCGGATCGTCGGTGTGCAGGCGTTCCGCGCGAACAACATGTGGACGGTCGTGGTCATCGACGTCGCCCAAGCGGTCGGTGAAAAGCGCGGCGCCCAATTCGGGCTGATCTTCGGCCAGCTGCTTCCGAAGGGCTACGAGCGCGAGTCGTTTGCGGGGAAGCAGGCCCACGGGCTCGACAAGGCGCGCATCGCAGAGCTCGGTGCATGGGTCGAGAACGCACAGAAGCAGCTCGGTGTGCCCGGCGTGTCGATCGGTTTGATCCAGAACGGCAAGGTCGTGTTCGCGGGAGGCTTCGGCGTGCGCGAGATCGGCAAGCCGGCCAAGGTCGACGCCGACACGAAGTACATCATCGCGTCGAACACGAAGGCGATGACGACGTTGATGCTCGCGAAGCTCGTCGACGAGAAGAAGCTGACGTGGGAGACAGCAGCCACGAGCTTGTTGCCGCAGTTCAAGCTCGGCGATGCGGACACGACGAGCAAGGTGCTCGTGAAACATCTGATCTGTGCGTGCACCGGGTTGCCACGCCAGGACATGGAGTGGCTGCTCGAGTACGGCAAGCTCACGCCTGACGGCGCGCTCGCGACGCTCGGCACGATGCAGCCGACGAGCAAGTTTGGCGAGCTGTTCCAGTACTCGAATCCGCTCGCAGCGGCGGCCGGCTTCCTCGGCGGGCACGTCGCGTTCCCGAAGCTCGAGCTCGGCAAGGCGTACGACGAAGCCATGCGCACGCGCGTGTTCGGACCGCTCGGCATGACGGCGACGACGCTCGACTTCAAGAAAGGCCAGACGGGCAACTTCGCCGTCGCGCACTCCGCAAATATCGACGGCAAGACCGCGCTCGCGCTCACGCAGGTCAACAGCGCCGTGATTCCGGTGCGGCCTGCCGGCGGCGCGTGGAGCACCGTGCGTGACGTGCTCAAGTATGTCCAGATGGAGCTCGCCGAGGGCAAGCTGCCGAACGGCAAGCAGTACGTCACGAAGGACACGCTGCTCGCCCGGCGTGCACCACAAGTCGCGATCGGCAAGGACGCGACGTACGGCATGGGCCTCATGGTCGAGACGAAGTACGGCATCACCGTCGTGCATCACGGCGGCGATCTGATCGGCTACCACAGCGACATGATCTGGTTGCCCGAGTTTGGCGTCGGGGCGGTCGTGCTCACGAACGGCGATCCGGGCTGGATGATTCGCGGCGGGTTCCGCCGCAAGCTGCTCGAGGTGCTGTTCGATGGCAAG
Organism: Kofleriaceae bacterium; assembly: GCA_036274355.1. GTDB lineage: Bacteria > Myxococcota_A > Polyangia > Haliangiales > Haliangiaceae > JABFXX01. The sequence goes on from DASUFX010000786.1 coordinate 2,929, forward strand.
CCGGAAGCCGATGCCGAGCTCGCTGCTGGTGCCAAGACCTGGTTCGAGCAGATCGCGACCGAACGCAAGCAGCTCGTCGTGCCCGCGAACGCGGACGATGCAAACAAGCTCGCCACCAAGTACGCAAACGATGCACTCGGCGAGATCACCGTGACGCACAAAGGCGCGACGACGACGTTCGACTTCGGCGAGTGGAAAAGCGAAGTTGCTTCCAAGAAGCATCCGGACGGCTCGACGTCGTTCGTGACGATCGCGCCCGGCCTCGGCGTCGAGCTGGTGGTCGGTTCCGCAAACGGCAAGCGCAGCTTGGTGTTACGCGACGCTCAGCACGAGTACGTCTTCGTCGAGAAGTAGAGGGTGTAGCCCGCTACCGATCCGCTACCCGACCAGGGAAATAGCCTGGCGCCAACGTGCGTTGCACGGTGGAGATGCCGAGTAGTGTGGACGTGATACGGGCAGATTTCGATCGGATCGCGAGCCACTCCACCGCCGTGGAGGGTATCGAGCCCGCCGCACAGCGCTTGCTCGCGGAAATCCCGCTGCGTAGCCGCGTGCTCGAGATCGGTTGTGGCACCGGCGCCTTCACGCGCGAGCTCGCGGTGAAGCGCGGCGCGCGCATCACGGCGATCGATCTCGCGCCGCGAATGATCGATGTCGCGCGCGTGCGCACGAATGCAAACCTCGGTATCGAGTACTGCGTCGCCGATTTCATGCAGCTGTCGCCGCGCGGCTTCGATGTCGTGCTGTCGATCAACACGCTGCATCACTTGCCGCTTGCGGTCGCTGCCGAACGAATGGCGCAGGCGGTGGTGCCCGGCGGTCTCGTGCTGATCGCCGATCTGTTCGATGCGCGCGGTGTCGGCGAGCTGCCGTACAACGGTCTCTCGTGGCTGTTCCGCAAGCCGCGCGCGCACGATCCCGCGCTCGCCGCGGCGTGGACCGAGCACGGCCAACACGAACAGCAGCTGCCGCTGCGCGAGATCCGCGCGGCGTTGCGTGATGTGCTTCCCGGCGTGTCGATTCGCCGGCATCTCGGCTGGCGCTACACGGCAATGTGGCGCCGCCCGCCGGACCCAACCTTGCTCGCACGCGGCAGCACGCGCGAGCGCTAACAAGCCCGGTAGCGGATCGCGCGCGCTCGACCGATGCGCTCGACGCGGCCCTCGGCGACGAGCCCGCGCAGCACGAGAAGCAGCGCGTTGCGCGACACGCCGATCCGCTTGGCGAGCTCGGCCGGAGAGGCCTCGCCGGCCGCTTCGAGGTACGTCGCGACGCGATCCGTGAGCGAATCGGTCGCGCGGACAGGTTTCGCAGCGCGCGGCAGCTCGATGACGCATATGTTCGCGTCGTCCGCGATCCGGACCGTCCCATCGCGGACCTCGATCAGCCGATCCGCGCCGGTGCGCCAGCCGCCGAGCAGCGCGCGCAGGCGATGCAGCGCGACGTGGCACTTGCCTTCATGACGAAGCGGCTCGTAGCTCATCTCCCAGACGTGCTCGAACAGTGTCGCGATCGGCAGCTCGAACGCCGATCTCGCGAGGATGACCTCGAGCACACGCCGTATGACCGGATGCTCGGCAAGCGAGAACGGGCCATCGCCGCTCATGTACAACGTGCCTTGCACGCGGTCCCAGCACAGCTCGCTGCCGAGATCGGTGAGCGCGGGATAGAACAGACGGACGAGCGGCGCGCTGTGCTTGCGGCGCCGCTCGCGCACGACGAGCCGGGCCTCGCGCGGGAGCTCGTCTAGCAAGCGGTGGCGACGCAAATGGACGGGAATCTGGAGCTGCGCGGCCGCACGTCCGTACTCGGCGAGTAGAGCAGGGCGCCTCGCGCGCGTTGCAGCGAGCACGCGATGGAACCGTGCGAGGCAGCCATACACGAGGTTGCCGCTCGCGTTCGCATACGCGAGGACGCGCCGGGCCGCGGCATCAGCACTGCGGGCATCGCCGGCCAATAGCGCGAGCTCCGTGCGTGCGACGTCTCGGTAGACCTCCAGCGCCTGTTCGTTCCGCGCCGGTTCGTTCCGCGCTTGTGCGTTTCGTGCCGGTTCGTTCCGCGCCTGTGCGTTTCGTGCGGTGGCGGCGCGCGCTCGATGACGCCCGTCACCATTCCAGTCACGGACGATCTGATTGGCCGCGGGCAGCTCGCCCGCGCGGACGAGCGCGATTGCATAGCTCGCTTCCAGGTACATGCGCTCGAAGCCAAGACCGGCGTCGTCGCAGATCGCGAGCGCTTCTTCAAGCAGGTGGAGCTCGCGCGCGTGGTGGTGACGAATGCTCTCGACGCGCGCTTCGGCGGCGAGCAGCGCCTGTTCGTGCGCGGGCGGCAGGCTCGGATAGCGATGGCGCCAGGTTGCGATGACCGCGAGCGCGCCATCGAAGTCGTCGAGCATCGCGAGCGCCCAGACTCC
>DASUFX010000787.1:0-6144 GCA_036274355.1 Kofleriaceae bacterium
GAACCGCCGCCGCCCGAGCGCATCGACCTCAAGATTCCCGGTGCAGCCCCTACCCCGCCCGGCGCGCTGCGCGCGGCGGATCTGCCGGCATCGGTGATGCGCGCGTTCGCGGTGAAGTACCCGCACACGATTCCGGCCGGCGCGAACTTCGAAGGCGGAAATTACACGGTGCTGTTCCCAGCCGGCCGCGAGCACAAGCGCGCGGTGTTCACGCCCGACGGCGCGTTCATTTCCGAAGACTGAGCCACCGCTCGGGTCGTACACGAAGAGCGTCCGCACCGACGACAGCTTCGGAGTGGGCGAAGCCCAAGCGCTTCGCAGCGGCGACGAGCGTGTTTCGCCGTGCACGTGCACGTGTACGATTCGGACCGACGCTATTCGAAGCTGATGTCGAACGGCAGCCGCGCCTGCGGCACGTCGGGCGCGACCAGCACCGAGCCCGGCACGCCGCGGACGAGCTCGCGAATCACCGGCAGATCGAACAGCTGCACGCTCGGCTTCTCCTGCGCGCGCGTCAGATTGCCGAGCATGCCGAGCAAGCCCTGCGACTGCTTCGGCAGCTCGTAGAGCGTCACCTTCGTCGACGTCGAGATGTGCATGCGGCGCTTTGCTTCGTCGAGCGCATCGCCGAGCCCGCCGAACTTGTCGACGAGCTGGATCGGCTTCGCAGCGGCACCCGTATACACGTGACCGCGGCCGAGGCCATCGACTTGGTCCTTCGTCAGTGGCCGGCCCGCCGCCACCGCGCCGACGAACCGGCTGTACATGTAGCGCAGCTTCTCCATCAGCATCGCGCGCTCCTCGTCGGTGTACGGGCGGAAGTAGCTCTCGACGTCGCTGCGCTTGCCGCGCTTGTACGTGTCCGTCGTGACGCCGTACTTCTTGAGCAGGCCGCTGAGATCGAACTTGCCGAAGAAGATGCCGATCGACCCGGTGATCGTCATCGGCTCGGCGAAGATCACGTCGCAGCCGGCCGCGATGAAGTAGCCGCCCGACGCCGCGAGGTCCGAGAACGAACAGATGATCGGCTTCACGCCGCGCGTCTGGAACACCTCGCGTGACACGAGCTCGGAGGCGAGCGCGCTGCCGCCAGGCGAATCGATGCGCAGGATGATCGCGCCGACGCGCGGGTCGTTGCGCGCCGCCGTGATCGCGTTGACGAGCGTCTCGCCACCGGCGAGGTCGCGACCGATGAGCGGAATCGTCTGCGACTTGCCATCGGTGATGTCGCCCTCGACGTAGATGACGGCGACACCGGGGCGCGTCCAGCGGTCGGGGCGGGCGGGCGACGGCCGGCCGACCGGATACACACCGCCGAGCTCGGCCATCACGAGCTGGCTGACCTTGTCGGGAGCCGCGACGGCATCGACGAGCTTCTTGTCTTTGTCGAGATCGCCGGCGGTGTAGGGGCCGTTGTCGACGAGCGCCTTCACTTCGTCCTTGCTGAGATGGCGCCCCTCGGCGACGTCGCTCACCCACTGATCCCACAGCGAGTCGTAGAGGTCGTTGTGCATCTTCGCGGCGGTCTCGGTCGCGTGCGCCTCGGTGAACTGCTCCGGCGCGCTCTTGTACTCGGCGATCTTCTCGAACTGCGGCTGCACACCGAGCTGATCGAACGCTCCCTTGAAGTAGATCGTCGTACCGGCGATACCGACGAGCCGCACACCACCGGCGGGATCGACGTAGATCTTGTCGGCGGCCGATGCGACGTAGTAGTCGCGCCCGGTCCCCGAGACCATGTACGCGAACACCTTCTTGCCGGTCTTGCGGACGGCGAGCAGCTCGCTGCGCAGCTCCTGCAGCGTCGCCCAACCGGCGTTGACTCCGTCGAACATCACGACGACGCCCTTCGCCGTCGAGTCATGCGCGATCGCGCGCAGCCGCACGACGATACCGGTCAGCTCGCGCGAGTCGATATTGCCGGCCAGCTCGACGCGTTCGATGTGACTACTCGTGCCGAGCACCGACGCGGGTCCGAGCGCCGATGATCGCAGGACGAGCGTGCCGCCGAGCATGTGGTTGTCGCCCTTGTCGTTGCGCAGCCCGGTGCCGAACGCACTCATGCCGAAGCTGCCGAACGAGATCTCGAGACCGAGCGTCGCGCGCATGTCGCGGGTCTGGTCTTCGCGCGTGCCCATCGGCGATGTCTCGAGCGCGTAGAGCTCGCGCGTCTCGACTTCGCCATGGATGTACACGCCGCGCGCAGCGCGCACCGTCACCCGTCCCCAGCCGTCGAGATCGTGACGGGTTTCGCCGAGCCGTGCACCGACTGCGATGTCGAGGCGGTCGGTGCCGAGTGGACGCGCGAGTGTCTCGAGCTCGTAGCGCCGCTGCACCGGCGTGCCGCCGATCGCGCCGGTCGACACGTCGAGTAGCGTCGCGCCGACTGCGAAGTGGCTGCCCCAGCGCGACGACAGGCCGAGGTCGAACGTATCGACCGCATTCAGCACGCCGTCGTCGCTGAAGTGGTGCCACGAGAACCCGAAGCCGCTGCTCGCGCCGAGCGCGAGGCCCAGGCCGAGCGTGAAGCGAAACGGCTCGCCCGGATCCGGCGCAAGTTGTGCACGCGACGGGCGCAGCCACTCGAAGCCAAACCCGAGGCCGTAGCGCGGCAAGATCGTGCCGCCGCCCGAGGTCGCGATGTACGCACCAAAGCCGGGGCCGGCGCTGTTCGCGACGTCCGAGTCCTGAAGGTCGAGCGCGAGCGCGAGCTCCGGGCCACGCAATAGCGGCAGCCCTGCGGGATTGGTAACGACGGTCCGCGCGTCGTACTCGCCGGCGAGCGGGGTCGTCGGTAGCTCGAGGCCGCCGGTCGGCTCCTCGGCGTAGCGGCGATCGACCGACTGGGCGTGCGCGACCGCGAAGCCCGCGAGCACGGGGGCGACCACCGCGCCCACACCCGCGATCACGACGACGGAGACTGCGATCTTCATCGGCCGCGACTATATACTGACGACGGTATGCAGAACCCGACCTTGCTGGAGCGCCATCCACTACTGGTCAATCTCACCGCCGACCAGCTGGCACGGGTATCGAGCGCGGGAGACGTCGAGAGCTACAACCCCAACGAGCAAATCGTGGTCGAAGGCAGCCTCGGCGACGCGCTGTTCTTGATCCTGTCCGGGCAAGTTGCCGTACACCGCGGCAACCAGACGTTCGCGACGCTCGGCGCAGGAGAATTCTTCGGAGAGATGTCGCTCGTCGAGCCCGCACCGCGCTCGGCCACCGTGACGTCGATGCAGGCGACGTTCTTGTTCCGGCTCCCCCACGACGCGCTTCGCGACATGATCACGCAGGACGCCGGCGTAGCGTCGATCCTGCTCGTGCAGGTCGTCAAGACGCTCTCCGAGCGCCTGCGCCGCGCGAACCAGATGCTATCGAGCGTCGACCTGCTCGCCGACTGGCTCGCCGGCTCGATGGTCTAGATCGGGCAGGCCCACGTCGGCGAGCCAGAACCGCCGAAGTCCGTGCAGGAGCAGGTCTGGACCTCGTCTGGGTAGTACGCCGCACAAAACGGATACGACGCTACGCAGCCGAGCGGATACGCCTTATCGGGATCTGCATGAACGCCCTCCCACGTCGGGCCACCGCTACAGCTGTTCGCGGTGCCAAGCGGTACGGGCGCGCAGTCGTAGGTGAGCTCGTCGGGATGTCCGCATCTGTTGTCGTCGCAGCCAGCCGCGAGCGCCGCGCAGGACAGCAAGGCCGCTCGGAAGCCGCGCATCGCTACTTGAGGCCGTCGTTGTCCGGTAGCTTCAGCTTCTGATTGCAGGCCGTGATCTTCTTCGCGACCTGCGCCTGCTTCTTCGGCTCGCCGTTAAACTGCTTGCGCAGGCCGATGTAGAAGTCCTTCGCGCGCTTGTAGTCGCCCTGCTTGTACAGCGCGTCGGCGTAGAGCAGCTTCGCGTCGGGCTTCTGGTTGCCCGGCATCGTCGACGCGCGCTGCGACAGGTTCAGCGCGGTGTTCGTGTCGTTGAGCTGGAACGCAGCCCACGCCTGCTTGTACACGGCCCAGCCCGGATACTGGTAGCCCTTCGCCTTCTCGAGCTTCTGGTACGCGAGCAGCGCCGCGTCCCAGTCGCCGGCGCCTTCCGCCTTCTTCGCGACGTCCGAAATCGCCTTCCACGGCGTCTTGTCGTCGAGCGCGGCGACCGCCTTGTTCGTCTTCTTCGGATCCTTCTTCTCGCTCGCCGGATCCTTCTTCTCGCTGTTGCTTCCCTTGGCGGTTTCCGTCGGCGGCTTCGTGTCGGTGACCTTGGTCTCCGCACTGCCCTTCTCGCTCGGCTTCTCCGCGCTGCCCTTGTCGTGCTTGCCGTCCTTCGGCACGACGGCGTCCTTGCCGTCGTCGTGCTCGTTCGGGTTCGTCTGCTGGGCCGAGCCGTCCTTGTTGCTGCCGTTATCGATAACAGGCGCCGACGACGTCGGCTCCTTCTTGTACAGCATCATGTACGCGAGCGCGCCGCCGCCGCCGAGCAGGATCAGGATCAGCATGATCCAGCCGAACACCGCGAAGCCGCTCTTGCTCTTGATCTCGGGCGTCGCGCCCGGCGCGGAAAGAATCTCGTTGACGATCGGCGCCGACGACACGTTGGCCACCGGCAGCGGCGTCGCCACGCGGGGAATCTTGCCGCTCGAGGCCGGCGACACGGCGAGGCCCGGATCGCTCGGCGCACGCACCGGACCGCTCGGCGTCGGATGCGCCATGTGCGTCGGGCCGCTGTGGAACGAATTGCGCGAGACACCAGACCGGGTATCCCAGATCGGATCGTGCGTACCGGCGCGCGCCGCCGAGGCGTGCACGATGCCGCTGTCGAGGTTGCGCGTCGACAGACCCGGATTGAGCGTCGCGACGACGTTCGCGTCGGTCGTCATGCCGAGGATCGACGCGACGGCCTGACCGCGGCCCGACAGACACTTGTTGAGCTCGTACTCGAGCGACTCCATCGACTGCGGGCGCGAATCGGGATTGCGCGACATCGCTGCGAGCACGAGGTCCGAGACCGGCTCGGGCAGGTCGCTGCGAATCGACACCGGCGCCGGCGGATCGAGCGTCGCCTTCTTGGTCAGAATCTCCATGAAGTTGTCGCCCTGGTAGGGCGGCACTCCAGTGACCATCTCGTACATGATCGCGCCGAGCGAGTAGACGTCGGTGCGCGCGTCGGCGGGACGACCCGCCGCTTGCTCCGGCGCCATGTACTCGGGCGTGCCCATCGCCATGCCGGGGCTCGTGAGGCGACGCTCGCGCGCGGCCTCGGCTTCGGTCGTCTTCGCGATGCCGAAGTCGAGCACCTTCACGACGTCGGCTTCTCCGCCGCGCGTGATCAGGAAGATGTTCTCGGGCTTGAGATCGCGATGGATGATGCCTTCGCGATGGGCCGCCTGCAGCGCCCGGCAGATCTGGCCGGAGATGCGGAGCGCACGCGCAATGTCCAGTGCGCCTTCGCGCTCGATCACCGAGCCGAGCTCGACGCCCTCGAGGTACTCCATGACGAAGTACACGCTGCCATCGGCGGTCGCACCGGAGTCGGTGACGTCGACGATGTTCGGGTGACCGATCTTCGATGCCGCGCGCGCCTCGCGGCGGAACCGCTCGACGAGGTCGGGCATGCGCGAGTAGCTCGGATGCAAGACCTTCAGCGCGACGCGCTTACCGATCTCGATGTGCTCGGCGAGGTAGACCTTGCCCATGCCGCCTTCGCCGATCAGCTCGACGACGCGGTAGCGGCCATCGATCTCGGAACCGATGCCGAGCTCGGGCGCTTCTTCTTGCTGTGCGGCGAGCGCGAGCGTGCCGCTCTCGTTCGCCTTCGCGGCGGTCTTGCCTGGCAAGCGCCGATCGCTCTCGCGCCGGCGGTCGTTGCCCTGGTCGCCCTTGTCGCTCGCGCGGCGGCCGACCGAGCCCGGCTTGCGCACCGGCGCGTCGCCCTCGGCTGCCTTCGCGATGTCCTCGATCGTGATCTTGTCGGATTTCTCGATGAGCAGGCGGAGCTCGTCGGTCGGCGGCATCGTCAGTGCGCGCGTGCGGACGCGGGCGAGCATCTCGGCGCGCTCGGCGCGTTCGCGCACGATGTCCTCCGAGAACAGGTCCTGGAGGAACGTCGACATGCGCGTGCCGTCGGTCGTAGGCGCGTTCGATGCGAGCCA
>DASUFX010000788.1:0-5699 GCA_036274355.1 Kofleriaceae bacterium
GATCGCGATTTCGGCGGCGCGCACCCGCTCGGCTGCGGTCGCGCCGCCGGCGGCACCGAAGCCGTCGCTGCCGACGGTCGATCCCGATCGCTATCAGCCGCGCGACACGCTCGCCGATCTCGTCGCGCACGGTGTGCCCGCCGCCCCGGGTGCAGGCCTGTCCGCGCAGCTCGCGTCGTCGCCGTTCGCGCCGGCGCTGCGCCACATGTTGCCGCTCGGTATCGCGCCGAGCTTCGACGTGCGCGCACTGTTCGGGGCCGGCCTCGCATCGACGTACCTGGCAGGCCTCATCGCCGCCGACACGAGCGAGCTGTCGATCGCCGCGCCCCTAACGCGCGCTGCGGCCGACTTCGAGCCGACGTACGTCGCGCCCGAGCGCCCGGTTACCGACGATGCTGGCGAGCTACCAAGCTACGCCGAGCCGCTCACCACGCTGCGCAGCGCGCTGCTTTCGTTCGATGTCGCGTCGAGCGGTGAGCCTGTAACACAGACCATCACCGCAACGGCGAGCGCGCCGCTCGCACGCACGATGACCGAAGCGATGGCGCTGCCGATGTTCGGGTCGATGGATGCCGATGCCGAAGCGGCGGCCTACGCGGCGCCCGGCATGATCGCCGAGCGTGCCCAGGCGTGGTCGGTCGCGCAGGAACGATCGTCCGCGGATCTCGCGTTCGACTTCGTGACGCCCGAGCTCGTGCTCGCCGCGCGCGTCTACGGCCTCGGCCCCGCGGAAGCGGCGCAAGCGGCGCGTCTCGCGGTCGGTGGTCCGGGCCATCTCAGCGCGATGGCAGGCACCGTCGATCGCACGTTCGTGCAAGCAATGGCGATCGAAGCCGAGCGCCGTGGCGACCGCACGATCACCGCGTATCCGGCCGCGAGCGATGCGACTTCGAACGCGAGCGCGACGACGTTCGCGCCGAGCCGCGCCGCATTCGGAGTCGAGCGTCGTGCACCGCGCGGTGCCTTCCTGTGGCCCGCAGCGACGACCGGGGCCCTCGGCATGAACGCCGCCGCCCCGGATGGCGATCACTCGATGTCGGTCGCTGCACTCGAGCTGCTTGCTGCACAGGCCGTCGCCGAGCTCGGCACGTACACCGCACTGAGTGACGTCGAGCGCACCGCGAGCGCTACGCCGACCACCGGCGCTGCGCCGTCCGAGGCGCGCGACGAAGACGTGCTCGAGCAGGCGAGCGCGCTCGTGCCCGCGTCACGCCGCGACAAGTTCCAGGCGCTCTATGTCGCGCTCAGCGGCTCCACATTTGGGCCGGCGGGTCGCACGGCGTCGCCGGCTGCACGTGCGGCGCGTGCACTCGCGCTTGCGGGTCGCGGCGAAGACACGATCAGCGCGCGTGAACGTGCGACGGTCGCGTGGGACGTGCTGCCGGTCGTCTATGGTGTCGATGCTGGCGACGAGCCGCTGTCGACGGGCGATGCAGCCGCACGTGCAGTGCGTCGCCGCGACGAGATGCGCGCGCTCGATCCGATCTTCGTCGATTCGCGGCCCGGTCTCGCGTCGTTGTCCGCGCGCGCCGGTGAGGCGCTCGGTTCGTATGTTGCGTCGCCGGCGCCTGCGCCGTCGTCCGCATCGTCCTCGTCTTCCTCGCGCGAGGTCGGCGCGGTGCTGCGTCCGCCGACGGCCGCGCCCGAGTTCGTGCAGACCGGCCGTCCGTCGGGTCGTACCGGTGGTGGCGAGGTCGAGATTCCGGCGTGGTTCGAGCAGGCGGCGCGGAAGATGTTCGAGTCGAAGTCGAATGTCTCTGACGGGATCTCGATCGCCGAGCTCACGCTCGTCTCTACCGCGCCGGCTCCGCAGGTTGCCGCGTCGACGCGCGTCTCCGGTGGTGCGCCACCGGTCGCGGTTGCACCCTCGGCAGCGGTCGGTGCCGAGAAGCAAGCGATCGATATCGAGAAGGTCGCGAATGACGTCTACCGCGAAGTGCTTGTCCTCATGGATCTTGCGCGCGCACGTAACGGGGAGCCCTACCAATGAGCAACGGCAACAACAAGAATGTCGATGGCAGCACGTTCGCTCCGGTCGGAGGAGGAGCGACGAGCTCCAACAATGCCAAGGCGGGCAAGATCATGATCGGCAGCTTGGACGACCCGAGCATCTACGTGGAGGCGCAGTACAACCCCAAGGAGCTCGAGATCAGCAAGACCGTTCCCTGGTCGAAGGTGAACGAAGCGAACAAGGCCAACCAAAAGGCGAGTCAGGGGCAGGGCATCCACATGGAGTTCACCGGCGCCGAGGGGCGCTCGCTTACCGTCGAGATGCTGTTCGACTGCTACGAGGACGACGACAAGACGAAGGTCGCAAAGTCGATCGAGAAGCTCGAGAAACTCGCGTCGGTGCGCGTGCCCGGCTCTCCCAAAGAGGAAAACAAACGCCCGCATCGCTGCATGGTGGTCTGGGGCGACGTCGTCAAGATGAGCTGCGTGATCGACGGTCTCGGCGTCAAGTACACGATGTTCAGCAGCGACGGGAAGCCGTTGCGCGCGACCTGCAGCGTCAAGCTCAAGGAAGCCGATGTCGTGTCCGCGAAGAAGGCCGGAAAGTGAACCATGGCCGACGGGACCGCAGCGCCTAATTACACGATCAAGATCGGCACGCGCGACGCGACCGAGCTGAAGACCGACTTTCTGTCGTTCGTGATCGAGCGCGACATGTTCCAGCCCGACATGGCGGCGATCGTGCTCAGCAACCAGGCTGGCCAGTACTCGACGATCAAGATCGCTGACGAGGTCGACATCTGTGTCGGTGACGACGCTGGTACATCGATCTACAAGGGCGAGGTCGTTGGCCTCGAGCCGGTCTACAAGGGTGGCGAGAAGTCACGCATCTTGATCCGCGCGATGAACAAATTCCATCGCCTGCTGCGGCACTGCAAGTCGGTGACGTTTACCGATAAGACCGACCAGCAGATCCTGAATCAGGTTGTCGGCGACGCGGGGCTCTCGCTGTCGTGGCAACACGAAAAATCGATCACGTACAAGCACGTCTACCAGCACAACCAGACGGACATGGAGTTCCTTCGCACGCGTGCAGCGCGCATGGGGTGCCATGTCTGGTGCGTCGACAAAACGATCTACGTCAAGGAACCGAACCTCCAGCAGGGGCCCGCAGTCACGCTGAATATCAGCGAAGGCGGCGGGTCGTCTGACCAGCCGACGATCAAGTCGTTCACGCCGCGGCTCTCGTCGGCGAGCATCCTCAAGAAGGTAACGGTCAAAGGCTGGAACCCGGAAACGAAGGAGCTCATCGTCGGCGATTACTCGGCGAAGGACTCGAAGCTCGGTGACACGAATGCGGTTTCCGCGTCCGCAGAGCTCGGCAAGGAAGAGACGTTCACGGTCGATCATCCGGTCTGGAGCAAAGAGGAAGCGGTCGCGCTCGCCAAGGCACGCCTCGTCGATCTCTCGCTCAGCTTCATCACCGGTGAGTGCGAGGTGACCGGAACGACCAAGCTCGACCTCGGCACGGTGATCGGCATCCAAGCGAACACAGATCCCGATACCAAGGGCGACGATCCGTTCAACGGGAACTACTACGTCATGGGCCTCACCCATCGCTTCGTGCTGTCGAAGACCAAGGAAGGCGGCTTCACCACCATTCTTCGGCTCGCGCGTGACGCGCAGAAGAAGGGCTAGCTGTGAGGGCAGGCGGACCGCGGCGAGATTCGCTCGACCACCTGCAGTACGGGGTGCACTACGGCATCGTGGTCCAGAACAAGGATCCCGAGAATCTCGATCGCGTGAAGGTCCGCTTGCCGTGGCTCGATTCGGGCGACGTCGATCAGTCGCACTGGGCGCAGCTGCTGACGCCGATGGAGGGCAAGAAGTTCGGCTGGTACACGCTGCCCGATATCGACGACGTCGTCGCGGTGATGTTCATCAATGGCGACACGAGCCAGCCAGTGATCGTCGGTGGCATCTGGTCGAAGCCCGACTTCTCGCCGGAGACGAACGAAGACGGCAAGAACAACTTTCGCGGCTATCGCAGCCGCGCGGGCCATCGGCTGATCCTCGACGACACGGCGAAGACGAAGGTCGTGTTCGCCGACAAGACCACGAAGAACATGATCGGCATCGGCAACTTCGCGAAGGACGGCGCCGGCCCGAACGTGTGCGCGGTCTACAAGCCGCCGATGTCCGGAGACGTCGGCGTCTCGATCTCGTCGATGGAAGGCACGATGGAGATCACGTGTAAGGACGGCGCGCTGAAGGTCAGCGCTGGCCAGGACATCAAGATCAACGCGAAGACCACCGTCGACGTCAAAGCGGGTGGTGACCTCACGGCGGAAGGCAGCTCGGCGGCGAAGCTGACGTCGAGCGACAACTCCAACTACGACGGCTCGAAGGTGGACATCGCGTGACGTTGTTCCCGATCGATCGCCCGATGGAGACGGCGCTTCGCGCAGCGAAGATGCGCGGCGTTCATCTCGCGATCGTCGTCGAGAACAAAGACGGCGGAGACAATCCCGGCTACCGCGTGTGCGTGAAGTACCCGTGGATGAACGAGCAAGAGAAGTCGTTCTGGGCGCGCATCGCGATCCCGATGGCCGGCAAAGAGCGCGGCACGTACTTCTTGCCGGAAGTCGATGACCAGCTACTCGTCGTGTTCGAGCACGGCGACATCAACAAGCCGATCGTGATCGGCGCGCTGTGGTCGAAGAAGCAAGAGCCGGTCGAGATCAACGAGAGCGGCAAGAACAACACGAAGCTGATCAAGTCACGCGCCGGTCACCGCATCATCTTCGATGACAAAGACGGCGCCGAGAAGATCACGATCGTCGACAAGACAAAGAAGAACAAGATCGTTCTCGACTCGGCCAACAAGGTCGTCAAGATCGAGAGCGCAGGTGACATCGAGGTCAAAGCAGCGGCCAACGTCATCATGCACAGCAACGCGCTGAAGGTCGGCACGTCCGACACGTTCACCGCGAAGGGACAGCAGGTGCTGACGCACTCGGGCGCCGCGTTTGGCGTCAAGGCGAGCAGCAACATCACGGTCAACGGCGCGCAGGTGCAGATCAACGTCGTCAATTCGCCGGCGGCGCGCGTGTCGGGCTCGGGCGCCGGCGAGCTCGGAGGCGCTGCGGCCGAAACGCCGAAGGACCAGGTCCAAGAGCAAACGCGTGGCGGTGGAGGCGGCGGCGGTGGTGGCGGTGCTGGTGGCGGTGGTGGCGGTGGACCGGCGCCGGCAGCACCGGAGCCGGCTCCGAGCAGCTCGTCGAGCGGCGGTGGATCGTCGTCGGGGGGAAGCGGATCGTCGAGCGCGGGCACGGCAGGCAGTCCTGGCGGCGCGTCGGGACAGCCGGGCGGTGGGCAAGGCGGCGCGAGTGGCAGCGCAAGCGCAAGCGCGACGGCGAGTGGCGGCGCGAGTGGATCAGCGCAAGGCGGTGCGGCAGGCGGAGCACAAGGCGGCGCGAGTGGCAGCGCAAGCGCCGGTGCGACCGCGAGCGGCGGCGCGAGTGGATCTGCACAAGGCGGCGCCGGTGGCGGAGCACAAGGCGGCGCGAGTGGCAGCGCAAGCGCAGGTGCGACGGCGAGCGGCGGCGCGAGCGGATCTGCGCAAGGCGGCGCGGGCGGCGGAGCACAAGCTGGCGCGAGCGGTAGCGCTGGCGCTGGTGCAACGGCGAGCGGCGGCGCGAGTGGATCTGCACAAGGCGGCGCGGGCGCACAAGGCGGAGCACAAGCTG
>DASUFX010000789.1:0-5619 GCA_036274355.1 Kofleriaceae bacterium
CCGAGACCGATCTCGTCACCGTGCTGCACGCCGACGACGAGCTGATGCCAGGCTACTGCGCGCTCATGCGCGGCGCCTCGCTCCGTCATCCGCAGGCGGCCGCGTTCTACTGCCGCACTGAAGTGATCGATGCCGACGGCAATCGCACGTTCTCGCTGCTCGACGCCGTCAAGGATCGCCTGATCAATCCGAGCGTCGGCAAGGAGACGCTGCTCTCCGGCGAGCCGGGCTTCTACGCGCTGCTCCACGGCAACTTCATCAACGCGCCGACGCTGTGCTTCCGCAAGAGCGTCCTCGGTAACCGCCGGTTCCCGAACCACAAGTTCATCCTCGACTGGGAGCTGACGTCGCAGCTCGTCCTCGACGGTGACACGATCGTCGGCTTACCCGAGCGCTGCTATCGCTATCGCCGCCACCCCGAAGCCGCGACGTCGCAGTACACGAAGTCGCAGCTGCGGTTTCGCGAAGAGTCCGAGTTCTTCGACCTCATGATCGCCCTTGCCCAGCGCCGCGGCTGGACACGCTCCGAGCGCTTCGCGCGCAAGAAGCGGATCGTGAAGCTCAACCTCCTCTACTTCGCGCTGCGCAGCGCCGCCCGTGGCGATCTCGCCGAGGCGCGTCGCGACATTCAAATGCTGCGCGAGCTATGACGCCTTCTGCTTGCGCGCGCCGCTGACCGCCGTCTTCGTCGCTTCGCGTGGTGCCGCGAGCTGCAGATAGGCGAGTCGTTTCGCTTCGCGCCGCACGTGCGCGACGAGATCGAGGATGAGACCCGTCGCCCAGCACACGACCGCGATCACACCGAGCGTGAAGCTGAGGAACGCGGTCGGGAAGCGCCGGACCACGCCGGTATCGAGCCACTCGAGGAATACCGGCGTCGCGAGAATGATACCGACTGCGAGGAACACGAGGCTGAGCAGCGAGAAGAACAGCAGCGGGCGCTCGTTGCGCATCAGGTTGATGATCGTCACGAGGATGCGCCAGCCGTCGCGGAACGTGCGCAGCTTGCTCACCGAGCCTGGTGGCCGCTCCTTGTAGTTCGTCTCGACCTCGGCGATCGCCATCTTCATTTGCAGCGCGTGGACGGTGAGCTCGGTCTCGATCTCGAACTCGCGGGACGACGCCGGGAAGCTCTTCACGAACCGGCGCGAGAACACGCGATAGCCCGACAGCATGTCGTCGATCTGGGAACCGAACAGCCATGCGACGAGGCCGGTGAGCACGCGGTTACCGAGCCGATGCCCCATGCGATACGCGGCCTGGTGCGTCTCGACGCGGCGTCCGACGAGCATATCGAGGTTCTCGTCGACGAGCTTGTCGACCAGCTTGGGCGCGACCGACGCGTCGTACGTGTCGTCGCCATCGACCATCACATAAACGTCCGCCTCGATGTCCTGAAACATCCGGCGTACGACATTGCCCTTGCCTCGGCGGGTTTCTCGTCGCACTTCAGCGCCGGCGGCACGCGCGACTTCCGCCGTGTTGTCCGTCGAGTTGTTGTCGTAGACGTAGACGGTCGCGGTGGGCAAGCTCGCGCGGAAATCGCGAACCACCTTATCGATCGCAGCTGCCTCATTGAAGCACGGCACGATGACGGCGATCTCGAGTCCTTCGACGAGCGACAAGGTGTCCCACTAATAACACGAAGCCGATCCCGACACCTCCCCCGCCTGCCGAGCAGCCACCACGGATCCCGCCTTCCCCAGCGTTCTCCTCGTCCTCGGCGGGCCGTGCGCTTGGACTGGGCCCGAGGCGGTCGCTCAGCAACGCGAACGAGTTCTGCTCGGTGCGGCAGATCGAGCCATTGATGCCGCACATGCGGCCGCCGTATTCGCCGCACGATGCCATCTCGTTCTGGAACGTGCGTTCGCCGAAATACGTCAGGTACGTCATCGGATCGGATGCGAGTAGCTCGTGATCCAACCCGAAGCTGTGAGCCACTTCCTGCGCCATCACTTCGCACACGGTGCGCGGATCGTCGTCGAGCACCTCGGTGAACGTGAACACGATCGAGCGCTCGATGATCGCGCAGTCGAGCGTGAACGGCGATACGCCAGCGACATTCGCAGGCAACTCGAGGTCGAGCGGCGAGCCGCCGAACACGGCCTCGATGTGTGGCACGTCACCCGGATCGTCCTCCGTGATCGTGACGTCAAACGGCGCGTAGATCTCGCGCATGCAATCGACCGTGTCCTGCCAGGTCTCCGCGTCGATGTCCCAACCGTTGATGGCGGTGGGCTGGTCGATGATCGACGAAATGTCATGCGTCGAATCGTTGTCGCCGGGCCTGAGCACGACGCCGTTCGGGTTGAGATAGATGGTGCGACTCTCGGCCCGCGTGGTCGCCGTCGCCGGCACGACCTGGCGCGCGAACACCTGGCCACGCTCGTTTGCCTGGGTTCCCACCAGCTCGAACATGCGAGCGCTGCCGCTTTCGCGTAGCGGACGTGCGCTGGCTACCGCGGGTAACAACGACACTAGAACGAGCAACCTGCATCCCATAGGTGGCACGCCGATACATCACGCCCCATGCCAGCAGATCGTGCGCGGGCACTGCGACTTATCGTGATGGCGTCTGGAGCCTTCAGGACGTGGTGCGGGGGAGTGTCCTCTCCGTCGACTCCAGTAAACGTCGACCGCCGTTGACGATCGTTGGCGTGATACTAGAGACAGAGTCGATGAACGCCGAGACCCCCGCGCGCAACACCGGTTGGTGGCGTGCGCTCTCCGACGCGCCGCCCGCCGCGATCCTCGCGGTTGGCTGGCTCGTGCTCGTGGTCTACGCGTACCCGGGCCAGCTGAGCTGGGACTCCCTCGAGTACCTGCGCGCCGCGCGAGACGGGTTCTACACGGACGCGCATCCGCCGGCGATGAGCGGCCTGTGGTCGCTCACCGAGCTCTTCGTCGCGGGGCCCTCGGGAATGTTCTTGCTCCAGAGCCTCGCGTTCATCACCGGGCTCTATCTCGCGATGCGCAAGACGTTCCCGGCCCGCGGCGCGGCGTGGTCGGCGGCGCTGCTCACGGTGTTCCCGCCGATCCTGCTGCCGATGGGTGTGGTCGACGAGTACGCGCTCATGGTCGGCCTGTTGATGCTCGGTTTCGGCGCACTGCTTTCGATCCAGCGCCGCATCAACGTGCTCGGCCTCGTCGCGCTCGGCTTTGCGATCGCCGTCCACCCGACCGCGCGCGTCGCCGCATTTCCGCTCGTCGTCCTCTTGTTCGAGTGGCCGTCGAGACCCGCACTGCGCCGCTACACGGTTGCGGTCGGCGTGTGGCTCGCGATGACCGTGCTCGCTGCAGGCGCGAACTGGGCGCTCACTGATCTCCAGATCGGCCACGCACGCGCAGAGCGCAACTTGTTCGACATCGCTGGCGTGCTCGCCTACTCGGACGCCGATCGTGCGGACGCCGATGCCCAGCGCGTGCTCGCCGGCACCGGACTCCGTATCGATCACATGATCCATGCGAAGGTCCGGGCGAGCTATGCCCCGCGCGACGCGTCGACGCTGCTTAGCGGCGACAATGCGATCTGGGAGCTGCCGCTCGCCCCCGACACCCCAGTTCCAGACGCGCAACGCGACGCGATCGCGAGAGCATGGGACAACCTCGCCCTCGGGCGTCCTCTCCAATATCTCAGTCATCGCCTGGCGGTGACCGAGTGCGTGCTCGGCATCCTCGATCTCGAGCACCAAGCGGTCGTCGTGCCACGCTACCCGGTCGCCCGCGAGATCATGCTCGACGCTGGGCTAGCGACTCGCTCGTCGGGACTTCAGGATAAGATGACCGACGCCGCCCGGGCGCTCGTCGACAACACGCCACTGTTCGTGCCGTGGATCTATCTCGTGCTCGGCCTGGTGCTCCTGCCGTTCGCGGGGCGCTACCGCGATATCGTTGCGCTGCTCGTGAGCGGCCTCGCGGCCGAGGCGACGCTGTTTGTCACAGCGGTCGACAACAGCTATGCGCAATCGCTGTGGCTGATCACGTGCGCCTGCATCGCGCTCGTCGCGGTGATCGCGCGCAAGCGGACCTGGAAGCGGCGAAAGACGACGGTGCACACGTGACGGCGCTGCTCGCAGACATCCGGCGCTGGTTCCGCGGCCTCTCGCCGTTCGCGATCCTGCTCATCGGCTGGTTGACGTTCATGCTCTACGCCTACCCGGGCTTCATGAGCTTTGAGTCGGTCGATCAGTTGCTCCAGGCGCGCGCATCCGAGATCAGCGCGGCGTATCCCCCGCTGATGACCGCGCTCTGGCAGGTCGTCGATTGCGTCTTCGCCGGGCCGTTCGGCATGCTCGTGATCCAGACCGTCTGCTTCCTCGCTGGGGCGTACCTGCTGCTGAAGCGCTTCATGCCTGCGCGTCCCGCCGCGTTCTGCGCGAGCCTCCTGCTCGTGGTGCCGCCGGTCGCTGCGGTGATGGCCGTGATCTGGAGCGACTCGCAGATGACAGGCTTCTTGCTGCTCGGCACCGCGCTCGTGCTGTCACCGCGCGGTTCGGTCAAGATCGGCAGCTTGGCGCTGTTCATCGCCGCAACTGCGATGCGCATCGATGCTGCTGCGCTGACGTTCTCGCTGATCGTCCTCTTGTTCGCATGGACGCCGACGCTGCGCTGGTACAAGCGCTACCCGATCGCGCTCCTCGTGTGGGTCGCCGTCACGCTCGCGGCGATCGTCGTCAACAACGCGCTCACCACCGCCGACGAGAACAGCCACCCGTGGCACGACACGATCGCGCCGAGCGACATCGCCGGCACACTCCGCAATGCGCCACCGCTCTCCGACGCCGAGCTACAGCCGATCCTCGCCAACACACCCCTCTTGCCCACGCACGACATCCAGGATGCCGCGCAAACCGAGCTGTTCTACGACATGCCGCGCACGGCGGCGGAGCGCGCGGCGATCGGACGCGCGTGGAAGGAGCTGATCCCGACCTATCCGGCCGCCTACCTCGAGTACCGCTTGCAGCTGTTGATCGATCGAATCCGGCTGCACGGCGACGACATCGCATCGACGACGTATGTCTGGTTCACCGACGTCAACGATCCAGATAGCGCGGCGAAGCTCGGCTTCTCGGCGCGGCCGGCTGGGATCCAGACCGTGCTGCGCGACGGAATGCGCGCCGCAGGCTCGACAGAGCTGTTCCGCCCGTACGTGTATCTCTTGCTCGCGCTCGTGCTGCTGCCGTTCTGCTTCCGCGATCGCGAGCTCCTCGCGCTGGGGCTATCGGGGCTTGTCGGCGAGCTCGCGTTGTTCTTCACCGCGACATCGCTCGACTACCGCTATTCGATCTGGCTGGTCGTGACCGCGATCATGGTGGCGATGATGCTGGCAAAGCGGAATCGCACGCGGCGTGATAGCACTGGGTGATTTCACTCGGTCGTCGGCCGAGAATTGTGTTAGCTGGGAGTGCACGTGGAAGCGCCAGCGCCTAAAGGTCGAGTACCCGGGTCCCTCCGGCGACTCGCGCCTTGGCTCGTCGGGCTCGCGATTCTTATCGTCGTGATCACGCGCGTGCCGTTCGACGCGTTCGGGGATGCGATCGAGCATGGCCCGCACGTGAAGCTCGCGATCATCGAGCTGTTGATCACGTTCTCGGTGCTGTGCACCGATTCGATCGCAAC